>CAKUYG010000067.1 GCA_934702165.1 uncultured Bacteroidales bacterium
CCGGCGTACCTGCGCGTGTCCGACAGGCGCCCGTACCCGTCATACGACAGGGAGAGCGTCTGCTCCGCGTCCGTCCCATGTCTCCAGACCCACTCCGAGGCCTGCCACGACACCGCGCCCCAGTTCCCCTCAGGCTCCAGCACGGCCGACTCCGGGTATGCCTCCGCCGTCCACGGGCCTGTCACATTGATGTATATGGCCTCCTCGGAAGTGTCTCCGACGCTCCACCCCAGAGAAGTCGGGGCCACCGTCACCTGGGCAACAGCGGATGGCGCCGACAGATGCGCCAGCGAAAGGACGGAAAGGAGCGCCGACGCCACGGCGCTGCGGACGGCACGCCAGTTGCGGCGTCTTGAGGATGGTGGTGACATTTGTTCCGGTGTTCTCATAGCGCTTTCCTGTTGTCGGTGGAGTAGAGATATGCGCCGCCGGCTCTCCCGAGGGCGTCCAGCACCTCGTTGCCAGCACTCATCTGGCCCTGCATGACCTGCGGCAGCGCAAGAGCCAACACCGCAATGGTTGAAAAAATTCTGGGTATAGTCTTCATGAAGGTGGCTGTTTTAGGCAAAAGTATCAAAAAAATTTGAATTGCAAAAAAGCCACGCTTATAAATCACTTCCTGCTGAAACTGTAGTTTATCTGCAGTTTGTTCACAGCATCGATGAGAGGCTGGCCGACGCTGACGGAGAACTTCTTGGAGCGGAAATCTATCTTGTATCCGCTTGTGTCGTCCGTGAGGTTGATGATGAGAGGAATCTTGCCCTTGGATTCTTTGAGCAGCTTGACCAGCTGCTTGCGGAAATCCTGACTGAGACGGGAGGAATCGATATGGAGCACGAACTCCGTGACCATGTCGTCGCTGACGTTGCCAAGAAGCGTCACGTTCTTGAATTTGAACGTGTATGGTGAAGTCTTGCCGGCAGCCCGCTCTTCAGGCTTGATGAAATATCTCTCCTCCACGGAGCCTTCGATGAAGAGCTGGGTATGCGGCTGCATGAAAGGCATGAATGCCTGATAGTCCTTGCCGAAAAGGGCGAACTCGTAGTTGCCGTCGAAGTCTTCAAGGGTCACCCTCGCCCCTGGCGATCCGCTCTTGGTGGTGATGGTCTTCATGTCCGTCACTATGCCTGCAAGACAGACCCGCCTTGTCTTATGCTGCGATTCACATTCATCTATCACCGAGTCAAGCTGCGAAAGTTGGCAGCTGGTAAAATTCTCTATCTCGAAGCGATACCGGTCCAGAGGGTGCGCTGAAAGGTACATTCCCACAAACTCCTTCTCTTTCTGGAGCACTGCGAGGATGTCCTCCTCCCCCACGAATATCGGTGCTTCAGGGCGCACGGGCTTGAGTTCTTCCACATCCCCGAACAGGGATGAGGCGCTGTCCAGCTCATCGTCCCGGTAGAGGGCGGCATAGCGCATTAGTTCGTCAATGAACTGCTCCCCGCTCTTGCCGGCCACGAAATACTGGGATCTTTTAAAGCCGAACGAATCCAGGGCTCCGGCATAGACAAGGGTCTCAAGCGAGCGCCGGTTGAGCACGGCGGACATCCTCTCCACAAAGTCGTAGAGGTCGGCAAACAGCCCGTTTGCTTCCCGCTCGTTGATGATGGCCTCGACCACGTTGTCTCCGAATCCCTTGAGGCCGCTCAGGCCGAAACGGACATCACCCTGCTTATTTACGGAAAACTGTGCCTCGGACTCGTTGACATCAGGGCTGAGCACCTTGATCCCGCTCTTCCGGCAGTCGGCCATGATCTCCTTCATCTCCTCCATATTGGCCGTGTTCTGGGTAAGGTTGGAGGCCTGGAATTCAGACGGATAGTGTGCCTTGAGCCAGGCGGTCTGGTAGCTTACCCAGGCATAGCAGGTGGCATGCGACTTGTTGAAGGCGTACTTCGCAAACGCCTCCCAGTCTTTCCAGATTTTCTCCAGAGTCTGCTGCGGGTAGCCTTTGGCAAGGGCTCCGTCCATGAACGATGCCTTGAGCGAATCGAGCACGTCCTTTTTCTTCTTACCCATCGCCTTGCGGAGCTTATCGGCCTTGCCTTTGGAGAAGCCTGCGAGCTTCTGCGAGAGACGCATCACCTGCTCCTGGTAGACCGTGACACCGTAGGTTTCTTTGAGGTACTCCTCCATGTCGGGGAGATCGTATGTGATCTTGGACGGGTCGTTCTTTCCGGCCACGAAATTCGGGATATAGTCCATAGGGCCCGGGCGGTAGAGGGCGTTCATGGCGATAAGGTCCTCGAAGCGCTCCGGATGCAGCTTGATAAGCCACTCCTTCATGCCGCCGGATTCGAACTGGAATATGCTCTTGGTGTCACCACGCGAATAGAGGTCAAACACGGCCGGATCATCTATCGGTATCTTCTCTATGTCTATCTCGTCTCCGAATCTCTTCTTGACAAGAGCGAGGCAGCGGTCGATGATGGAGAGGGTCTTGAGGCCGAGGAAGTCCATCTTGAGCATGCCCACGTCCTCGATCTTCGTGCCCTCGTACTGGCTCACCCATACTTCCTGCCCCGTGGCTTTGTCGGTGCCCAGAGAGATCGGGATGTAGTCGGTGAGGTTGCCGCGGCCGATGATCATGGCACAGGCATGGATACCCGTCTGGCGGATGCACCCTTCCAGCTGGAGAGCATAGTTGAGCACTTCCTTGACCAGGGGTTCCCCGTTCTCGTACTCGTTCTTAAGCTCCTTGATATACTTTACGCTGTTGGCAAGCGTAGGCTTGTACTCCTTGTCCTCCCCGTTCTCCTTAACCACTATCGGCTTGTCGGGGATCATCTTCGTGAGGCGGTTGGACTCCGGAAGAGGAAGATTCGAGATGCGGGCGACATCCTTGACGGCGAGTTTGGCTGCAAGGGTGCCGAAAGTGATGACATGGGATATGTGGTCGGCACCGTAGTGCTCCTGCACATACTGGATCACCCGGTAGCGCCCGGCATCATCGAAGTCCACATCGATATCAGGCATGGAGATTCGCTCAGGATTGAGGAAACGCTCGAATAGGAGATCGTAGCGGATAGGGTCAAGGTTGGTGATATGAAGGCAATACGCCACACAGGAACCGGCGGCGGAGCCACGTCCCGGACCCACGGACACTCCGTTGCGCCGGCCCCAGTTGATGAAGTCCTGGACTATAAGGAAATAGTCCGGGAAACCCATATAGGAGATGGTCATCAGTTCGAAGTGGATACGGTCGCTCTGCTCCTTGGTGAGAGTCTCCCCGTAGCGCTCGCGCGCACCTTCGTACGTCAGATGGCACAGAAACGCCACAGAACGGCAGAATTCGTCGCCTCTGTAGTTGCGGCTGACCTCGTTGCCGTCATGGTCCTTAACGACCTCGTATTTGCCGTTTTCTATGATGTCGGCGTACTTGTCGAAATAGACATCGATGTTGTCAAGGAAGTTCTGTTCTATCTGGAACTTCGGGAGCACGTGCCCGCGGTCGATGGCATAGTTCTCGACCTTGTCCAGGATCTCCATCGTGTTGGCAAGCGCCTCCGGATGATCCGGGAAGAGGGCGGACATCTCCTCTTCGCTCTTGAGATATTCCTGCTGGGTGTAACGCAGCCTCTTGGGGTCATCTATAGGCGCGTTGGTCGTCAGGCATATCAGCCTGTCATGGGCCGGGCCGTCCTCCTTGCGCACGAAGTGCACGTCATTGGTGGCCACAACCTTGACGCCATGCTTCTCCGCCAGGGCGAAGATCTGCTCGCAATACTCCTTCTGGCGTTCATACAGGTCGAGCGACATCCCTGGAACTTCGGTCTTGTGAAGCATCACCTCGAGATAATAGTCATCGCCGAAGACTCTCTTGTGCCACTCTATGGCCTTGTCTACGCCTTCAGCGTCGCCGGCCAGTATTCCGCGCGGCACTTCCCCCGCCATACAGGCTGAGCAGCATATCAACCCCTCATGGTACTTCTCCACCACCTCATGACTCACCCTGGGCTTGTTGTAGTACATGCCTTCGATATGGCCGGTGGAGACTATCTTCATCAGATTGCGGTAACCGTCGTAGTTCTTGGCCAGGAGGATGAGATGGTAGTACTTGCGATGCTCGTTGTCCTTGAGATGATGATCGTAATGCTGCGTCACATAGATCTCGCAGCCTATGACCGGCTTGACGGAAGGGAACTTCGCCGCCACGTCTTTGAAGTCCTTGACACCGTACATGTTGCCGTGGTCCGTTATGGCAAGGCCGGGCATGCCAAGCTCCTCAGCACGGGTGAACAGTTTCTTTATATCACTCATCCCGTCAAGGATGGAGTATTGTGTATGGACATGCAGGTGAACGAAAGACATGCCGCAAATATACGCAAAACGTCCGACCTTTGAAGAGGCCGGACGCTTTTGATATTCGGAAAAAATTACTTCTTTAGGGCCGCCTTCTTGCGTGCACGCATCGTGGCGTCGTACATGATAGGAGTACCGATCATGATTGAGGCGTAAGTACCGATGCAGATACCAAGGCACAATGCCACTGACAGACCTCTGATGGACTCTCCGCCGAAGATCGCGATGGCGAGCATAGGGAGGAGGGTTGACACTGAGGTGTTGACCGTTCGGGTGAGGGTCGCGTTAAGCGACTTGTTCACAGTCTCCTTGAAATCCTCGTTTGGATGCAGGCCGAGGTTCTCACGGATACGGTCGAATATGACCACGTTATCGTTGATGGCGTATCCGATGATGGTCAGGATGGCCGCGATAAAGGTCTGGTCGACATCAAGGTTGAACGGCAGGATTCCGCTGAACAGGGAGAAGAAGCCGATGACGATGATAGACGTATGCGCAAGTGAAAGCACGCCGCCCAACCCCCATGTCCAGCCCTTGAAACGAATGGCGATATAACCGAATATCACGATAAGGGCGAGGATTATTGAGATGATGGCGTTACGCTTGATGTCATTTGCGATGGACGCGCCAACCTTGTCGGAAGAAATGATACCATTAGGGTTGTCGAGGGTGGAAGTGAACTCAGAGAGAGTCAGATCACCTGAGTAGAAGCCCTTGAGTGACTCGTAGAGCATACCTTCGATCTCGGTGTCAACCGCTGAAGACTCGTCCTCAAACTTATAAGAGGTTGTGATCTTCATCTGGCTGTCTCCACCGAACTGCTTGACCTCCACAGAAGCGCCGCTCACATTGTCATCCTTGGCGGCAGCGGCCTCGAACACCTTGTTGGTAGCCTGACGCACCTCTTCAGCCGTCACAGGCTTATCGAAGCGAACGACGTAGGTACGGCCTCCGGTGAAGTCAACACCATAGGTGAAGCCTTTGAAGCACATGGAAGCGATAGCTATCACAATAAGGGCACCGGAAATGGTGTATGACCACTTTTTGCCTGAAAGGAAGTTGATCTTGGTGTTCTTAAGGAAGTTTTTGGTGAACTTCGTCTCGAAACTGATGCTCTTGCCTGCATTGATGCGGTCATCGAAGATGAGACGCGTGATGAAGATGGAGGTGAGCACGGAAGTGATGATACCAATGATGAGGGTGGTAGCGAAGCCCTTGATAGGGCCTGATCCGAAGAAGAAGAGCACGAGACCGGTGAGGAGGGTGGTCACCTGACCGTCGATGATGGCGGAGTAGGCGTTGGACTAACCGTCCTGGACTGCCTTTCCAATGCCCTTGCCGGCTTTCAGTTCCTCCTTGATACGCTCGTAGATGATCACGTTGGCATCCACAGCCATACCCATGGTCAACACGAGACCTGCGATACCCGGCAGGGTAAGCACAGCACCGAATGCGGACAGAGTACCGAAGAGGAGCACGACGTTGGTAAGCAGAGCGACATCAGCCACGAGTCCGGCACCCTTGTAGAAGAGCACCATGTAAAGGAGCACGAGGCAGAACGCGATGATGAACGAAACGAGTCCGGAATGGATGGAAGCCGCACCGAGAGAAGGGCCTACAACCTGCTCCTGAACGATGGTGGCCGGAGCCGGAAGCTTACCGGAATTGAGCACGTTGGCAAGGTCGGTAGCCTCCTCGATGGAGAAATGTCCGGTGATTGAAGATGAACCTCCGGTGATCTCGGTCTGAACTGTAGGATACGAATATACGGTGCCGTCGAGCACGATGGCCACCTGACGGCCGATGTTCTCCTTGGTGAGACGGGCCCAGGTGTTGGCGCCCTCGGCGTTCATGGTCATGGATACGCCCGGTTCACCGCCGCGGCGGTTGTCATACTCCACGCGGGCATTGGTCACAACTCCTCCGTCGAGCGGAGCCTTACCGTCACGGGATGAAGCCTTGATGGCCACAAGCTCGTAGATGTTGCTGTTCTGGATATAAGAAGTCGGCTTCACTGACCACATCGGACGGAACTCGGCCGGGAAGAGGGCCGCGATCTCCGGCATGTGGAGGTACTGGTTGATGAGAGCAGTATCGGCAGCGGCAGCGAGACCGATGCATGCGTTGTCACGGAACTGTGACGGGGAAAGTACAGCGAAGAGAGGGTTGGCCTTCTTGTAGGCCTCGATATCCGCGCTGTCGGTCTCTCCGCCCTGTGCCTTGATCTCCTGGGCCACGAGGTCGTCTGATTCAGCACTCTCTGTGGCTTCGTCCACCACCTCTTCTTCGGTGCTGAGGGTCTGGGCGAGCACTGAATTGGCTTCCTCAAGGTAAGGAGCTATCTCCTGGCTTGCATACGTTGTCCAGAACTCGAGGGAAGCTGTGCCCTGGAGCAGTTTGCGGACACGCTCAGGCTCTTTGACACCAGGAAGCTCGACCAGAATTCGTCCGGTGTTGCCGAGTCTCTGGATGGAAGGCTGGGTCACACCGAAACGGTCGATACGGTTGCGCAGGACATTGAACGAGTTGGCTACAGCGCTCTCAGACTCTTCGCGGATGACGCTGATCACCTGATCGTCCGAAGACTCCGGCTTGATGCGGTCACGCATCTCATAGGTGCCGAAAATCTGAGCAAGCCTCTGACCTCCTCCGACTTCTTTCCACGCCTCGGCAAAGAGGGAGATGAAGTCCATCTGGGAGTTGACGCTGCGCTCCTTGGCAAGGGCCACGGCCTTCTGAAACTCCGGGGATGGGTTGTTGCCCGCGAGAGCCTTGACCAGATCCTCGAGCTGCACCTGAAGCATGACGTTCATACCGCCCTTCAGGTCGAGGCCAAGGTTGATTTCCTGATTCTGTACACTCTTGAATGTGTAGCCGAAATAGATTTTCTCCGTGGAGATGGAGTCCGTGTAGCGGCGGGCTTCGATCTTCCTGATGGAGTCAAGGTAGTAGGCCTTGTCCACATCCGGAACTTCGGCGAATGCGGCTGACTTCTGCATCTCCGCCACGGCCTTGTCGGCAGCGGCGTTGGCCTTCTTCGTGCAGATGCTCGTCACAAGAGTGAAAGAGAGCTGCCAAAGACAGGCGAGGATGAGGCAGATAGCCACAAATCTGATAGCACCTTTACTTTGCATAAATATGGTTTTTAAAAAATTATCCGAAATAGTTCGCAAAGTTAGTATTTTTCTCAAAAGAAAGAAACTTTTTGTCAGCTTTTTGTATATTTGCAAAACAACAAAATACTCATAATCATGTGGTGGATAACGGCAGCTCTGATCTTTGCGGGCATACTCTTCATGCTCGTTGAATTACTTCTGGTACCGGGAGTCGGCATCGGTGGAATCCTAAGTCTGGCATCACTGTGCGCGGCGTGCTGGTACACATTTGTATACATCGGCACCGGGGCCGGCTGGACGGTTCTCATACTTGTGCTCGTGCTTCTTGTAGTCTCTATCTGCATTGCGCTGAGAGCCAAGACATGGAAAAGATTTGAACTCAAGACGGAGGTCACTTCCAAGGTCAACGATGAAGCGTCCTCCCTTCACCCTTCCGACCGCGGGACTGCACAGACACGCCTAGCACCGATGGGGACCGGACGCTTCGGCGATGTCGTATGCGAAGTCAAGAGCTCAGACAATTCCCTCATCTCAGCAGGAACCCCTCTGGAAATAGTGGCAATCGAAGACAACCAAGTGATTGTAAAACCTTTAACACAACAATAAATGAATCCTATCCTTCTCGCGGCAATCGTCATCGTGTCGCTCATCATCATCCTGTGGTTCTTCCCGGTGGCACTGTGGTTCCAGGCAGTCCTCTCTGGTGTGTATGTATCTCTTCTTCAACTGGTTCTGATGCGCTGGAGAGGTGTCAACCCGCACACCATAGTGATGGCCATGATCACCGGCACGAAAGCCGGTCTGTCACTGAAAGTCAACGAGCTGGAAGCCCACTACCTCGCCAAAGGCAATGTGCCGAAAGTCATCATGGCACTGATCTCTGCCAACAAGGCCAACATCGCCCTGGATTTCAAGATGGCATCAGCCATCGACCTCGCCGGCCGCGATGTGCTTGAAGCGGTGCAGATGTCAGTCAACCCGAAAGTCATCAACACCCCGCCGGTTACGGCTGTCGCCAAGGACGGAATCCAGCTCATAGCCAAGGCCCGTGTGACCGTGCGCGCCAACATCAAGCAGCTCGTCGGAGGAGCAGGAGAGGAGACCATCCTCGCAAGGGTCGGAGAAGGCATCGTAAGCAGCATCGGTTCTTCCGAATCCCACAAGTCCGTACTCGAGAACCCTGACAGCATCTCCAAACTCGTGCTCAACAAGGGCCTCGATGCCGGCACGGCCTACGAGATCCTCTCCATCGACATAGCCGACATCGACGTAGGCAAGAACATCGGCGCCGTCCTCCAGATGGACCAGGCCGATGCAGACAAGAACATAGCCCAGGCACGCGCCGAGGAGCGCAGAGCTATGGCAGTGGCCCTTGAGCAGGAGATGAAAGCCAAAGCCCAGGAAGCGCGCGCCAAGGTCATCGAGGCCGAATCAGAAGTGCCGCTGGCCATGGCCGAAGCCTTCCGCAACGGCAACCTCGGCATCATGGACTACTACCGGATGAAGAACATCCAGGCCGACACCGACATGCGCGAGACCCTCGCGAAATAGCCCGTCGGAGCCTCTTATCGAAACAGCCCCGTACATGCAAGTGCAGTGTACGGGGCTGTGTTGTCTCCTGTCGCTATGGGGCGTGTCATTGTCCTATTGTCGGGCTCCTGTTTTGTTTTCGTCAGGCCCGGTCATACCGCCTCGGTCTGGAGCACGTCCAGTGACCAGTCTGTGTAACCGAAAGACTCCAGCAGATGGCATCGGTCTTGCTCTAGTGGACCTCAGGCCTCTCTGTGGCACACGGACATTACCGACCATAACGAAAATCACCGTGTAACTAATGAAGACTTCTCTGCCATCTGGTCCCGCGAGAGCCTGGAGGCGGTCAGGCATGCTTCATTCGCATACGTCGACATACGCCTTTCCCCATTTATCCTCGCCAAGGAACTCCGTGCGGATGTGCGCCTCCGGATCCCTCGGAGGGGTGTGGGCGCACGGGGCGAAGTGGTACCACTTCGCAGCTTTCGCCGCTATCAGTCTGTCCCGAAGCTCAGCAGAGACTATGACCCTGCGGTCCGACTGGCCACCGAACCCGAAATACTCCCGTGTCATGTAGATGTGGCCGGACGGATGTTCCGGCAGCGGGAAACACGGTGACGGCATATCGCTGTTGTCATATCGGATACTTCCGCAGACAGGACATATCTTGTACCTGTACCCGAGCATGTCCAGAGGCTCATTGCAGACCGGTATGTCTATCTGCACCACCCCGTCTATTATGTCCTTCTTTCGGTAGTAGCGTAATGGCCGGCAGCCTATGCCGAGAGGGCGGAACACTCCCTCGTAGGTCTCCTCGTTGGCGAAGTATGCGTCTATCACCCAGGATGTGAATGTCCAAAGCTTGTGGTGCGGCGCCTTCGTCACCCGGAACGCATCCTTCTGGATCCTCGGGGAGCAGCACAGTGGACACATCTTTGTTTTGTCGTATGTTATCTCCTCGTATCCGTAGTCCTTGTCGGGCTTGGGGTAGCCGCCGGTGTGGGGGTATCCAAACTGCAATATTCAGATTCAAGGGTGTCTCATTTTCTTGCATATTTCTGATTGTTTCTTGTTTTGATTTGAGTATCAGATTCTTGTTACATGCCAATACTTTTAATGTATTGTATTGCTTCTTCTGCAGTTCTGCCATTTTGCGTTGTCAATTTGAACCTTGAATGTCT
>CAKUYG010000068.1 GCA_934702165.1 uncultured Bacteroidales bacterium
ATGAATGAATGGTATGGCGAATCTTCCGAGTAAAATACTGTCTCTGTCCGCGCTTCTTCTCATAGCGTTGAGCGGCTTTGCCCAGCAGGGTTCGGGCATTCAGAAGTACTTGAATGTCAAGATTGAGGCGACGGTGCTCGATTCGCTAAGTCGGGAGCCGGTCGAGTTTGCTTCATCATATATCACAAAGCAGGGGGACAGCACCATACTCAGCTTTACAATGTCTGCCGGAGATGGCAAAGTCAGCTTCGACAATGTGGTGAAAGGCAAGTATGTGCTTTATGTTGAGCAGCTTGGCTACAAACCATTCGCCCTGTCGTTTTCCACCCCGGACAGCGCATTCGGAACCTATGACCTCGGGCACCTGCCTCTTGTCCCCGATCCCGAGACTCTGCAGGCCGCTATGGTCACCGGAGACGCCTCCCCGATAACCATAATCAAGGACACTGTCGTCTATAACGCCGGCTCATACAAGGTAGGCGAAAACGCCAAACTCGGCGAGCTTCTCTCCAAGATGCCGGGCATCAAGGTCGAAGGCTCCAGCGTGACAGTGGGAGGCTCACCTGTACGCAACATCACGATAGGCGGGCGGACATTCTTCCTCAACGACCCTATGGTCGCCGTCAACAATATACCGGCGCGGATCGTCCGCAATGTCAAGGTGTACGACAAGACTCCCGAAACTGAAGGTGGGATGGTCTCCGATACACAGAAAGAAACGGTGATGGATGTGGCGCTCAAGCCCGAGTATGAAGAAGGTTTCTTCGGAAATGCCGGCACCTCCGCAGCTTACGAGAAACAGTTTTTAGGTAACGGGGATCTGATGCTGTCACGCTTCTCCCCGAAAGAGCAGATCACGGCACTTGCCAATTACAAGTCTGTCGCAGACCCTTTCTCCGGCAACAGCCAGGTCATAAGGGGAGGTCAGACTCTCTCGCCGGGCAGACTCGCAGCAAGCAGCGGACTGGAGCGCAGCGCCTTGGCCGGTGTCAACCTTGATACGGACAGATTAGGGAAGGTCAAACTTGACGGCTCCGTGAAATATGACTACAGCAGCAAGACGGTAGCAGACACCATCAGCCGTAGTTTTATAACTGGGGGAAAACTGGCCGAAGAGGAAGAATTGCTGTCTGGTGTCACCGGCAGTCACGATGTGAGCGGAAACATACGGATAGGCAACAAGGACAAGTCTTCCTACAATCTCAGTGTCAACATCTCCGGCTCCTACAGCAGGTCCGATGAATCCTCCCTGTCTCAGACGGGGAATGCTGCAACCTACGGCAGCTCGTTCAGAGGCAATCAGTTATACGGCAACGCATCGACCGTCCTCACTCTGCCCAGACTTGGCAAACCGGGACGTTTTGCCATGATGAGCCTCAACCTTTCCGGGGAGATGTCCGACGGCCATGGCTCAGACGGCAGCATAAATTACAAAAATTCACGCGACAATGCAGGCGGACGGCTGTTTGTCAACTATGTCGAACCGCTCACGGAAAAATTGTCCTTGCAGGCAAAAGTGAATGCCAGCCTCAGTCTCTCGGATTTCACCAGGACAGCTGATCAAGAATTCTACAGCTATACAGACAGTTATTCTTCAGTCTCCATGTCGCAGTCATTGAGGGTGAAATTGAGCGTAGCTGGAGGAGAACTGTATGCCGGGGCGGATCTGAGCCAGTCAAGGCTCCGGGGAGATTGGGAGAACCGCATCAGCCCGAATCTCGAATACAATTACAAAAAGTCGAACTGGACACTGACATTCCAGACGGACAGCTATATGTCATCGCCTTATACGGACTATCTGGTGTCCGCGCTCGACCTTTCCGATCCGGCATGCACATTCGTCGGGAATCCGGCCATGAAGTCAAGTTACATCTGGTCAGCCAATATCCGGAGCCGATACAACGACCGCAAGAAGAAAAGGACGTTCACTGCCCGGGCCGGCGGCACTATGAAACAGAACCCGACGGCAAACCTTATATGGTATGACGCTTCAGGCCAAAGGTTCAGCCGCCCTGTGAGCATGGACTCCCCACAGACGAGCATATCTGCAAGCCTGACAGCGACAACGCCTCTGGATGGAGCCGCCAAGTGGATGTTTGACATAAGCCCGTCTTTCTCCGGACAGTTCGCCCAAAGTCTGTCCGTCGGTTCCACTTATTCCGGGGACATCACATACGAGGCTTTGGCCGAATGGCTTGAGGACAGCGCCGTGATTGAAAAATCAGATCTGGTCAACTGCAATTATGGGCTTGACCTCGGTCTGCAATGTGATTTCACGGTCATCAATCTGCAAGCCGGAGCAAACTGGAACTATCGTGACTATCGCTGGGCGGCAGAATCCCTGCTCAACAGGCAGGTGCACGACGGCTCGTTCAAGTTCGAGGCGCTCTATCGTTCCGAAGCAGGGTGGGAGATGCAGGGAAAAGTGGAACAACTTGTATATCTGGGTTATCCTGAAGGCCTTACGAGGCCTGAAACAATCCTGAGCCTGCGCGTTGCCAAGAAAATAGGACCGGTCAACGTCAGCGTGAGCGGAGCGGATTTGCTTGACTCACGCGGCGCATTCACATACCGTCCTGGCCCGACTATGACCGAGTACACGCATTCCGTCCATTTCGGCCGCACCGTGATGATCGGCATCGCTCTGGATTTCGGCAAGTTCTCGGCTGTCAAAGCCGCCAAGGCGAATATGGCCGCCAGCGGGATAATGATGTACTAGACCTCCACCCAGTGGATGCGGACGCCGCTGCGCTCCATGCCCCGGAACCATGTCATCTGGCGCTTGGCGAACTGGTGGATGGCCGTGGCGAGTTTCTCACGCATGTCATCATAGCTGAGCTGTCCGAGAAGATATAGAGTAATAAATTTATACTCAAGTCCATACGAAATAAGCGTCTCCGCAGGGACTCCGCTGTCCAGCAGGCCCTGTATCTCCTCCACCATCCCCTCTTTGAGACGGGCATCCAGCCGGCGGTCTATCCGCTCGTTGCGCACCTCGCGTGAGACGAGGGTCCCGATGAAGTAAGGATGCCTCGGCAGGCCCTCGGCCCGGGACGGGCCGCGCTCCGCGCTCAAAGCCGATTTGCTGGAGAAGTCGTAGCCGGCGGTGACGGCGTTGATGTACATTCCCGTGCCGCCGCACAGTATCGGCACCATGCTGCGTGCGCGGATGTCCGCCCAGACGCGGCGGAAGTCCTGCTGATACTGGAAGACGTTGTATTGCGCCCCGGCGGGGAGGATGTCTATCAGGTGATAGGGGACTTCTCCGTATTCGGCGAGGTCTTTGCCCGTGCCGATGTCCATACCTTTATATACTTGGCGCGAGTCGGCGGAGATGATCTCTGCACCGTCTATTACAGGCGCGTCAGTCATTCGCCCCGGGCAGCCCTCGAAGAGTCCGAGGGCTGCGCAGGCGTTGATCTCATTTGCCAGCTGCACGGCATAGCGCGTCTTGCCGGAGGCGGTGGGGCCGAGCACGACTATCAAGTCCACCTGCCCGTTGAGATATTCGCGGGCAAGCGCGCCGAAGTCGATTTCTTCCGCCTCAGGGAGTTCGGCTATGACTGGCTTGTGCTGCGGCATGTCAGGACTACTCTCTTTCGAGTTCGCGCCGGATGTCTTTCTCTTTGATGCTGGCGCGCTTGTCGTATTCTTTCTTTCCCTTGGCGAGGGCGATGTGGACCTTGGCGTAGCCGTTGTCGGAGATGAAGACTCTTGTGGCCACGATGGTGAGGCCCTTGGTCTTGACGGCTTGTGCGAGATGGCGGAGTTCGCGTGCGGTAAGCAGCAGTTTGCGGTCGCGCATCGGCTCATGGCTGCTCCAGGCCGAGGCCCAGAAGTAGGTGGCGATGTTCATCCCGCGCAGATAGAGTTCTCCGCCGGAGAAGTAGCAGTAGGCGTCCTGGAGCGATGCCTTGCCGGCGCGGATGGACTTTATCTCAGTGCCCACCAGCACTATCCCGGCATCGTACTGCTCCAGGAACTCGTACTCGAAGGAGGCCTTCTTGTTGTTTATGTTGACCTTGGGGGCCTTGTCCCGTTTCATAGCCCGAATTCTTTCTTGATGCGCTCCACGCTGTCAAGCTTCTCCCATCCGAAGAACTGCATGCCGTCCTTGACGTAAGGCTCGCGCCCGAAGTGGCCGTAGGCGGCACATGGTTCGTAGATTGGGTTCTTGAGCTGGAAACGCTCTATGATGGCTGCCGGACGCAGGTCGAAGAGGGCCGGGATCCTGCTTGCTATGAATGCGTCGGCATCCTGACCGGAATGTCTCGGGATGGAGGCTGTGCCGTATGTGTCCACGAAGATGCTGACCGGCTCGGCCACGCCGATGGCGTATGAGACCTGCACAAGACATTCTTTGGCGACTCCCGCTGCCACGAGGTTCTTGGCGATGTGCCTTGCGGCGTAGGCTGCAGAACGGTCCACCTTGGACGGGTCCTTGCCTGAGAATGCGCCGCCGCCGTGGGCCCCGCGTCCGCCGTAGGTGTCAACTATGATTTTGCGCCCTGTGAGTCCGGTGTCGCCGGCAGGGCCGCCGATGACGAACTTGCCGGTAGGGTTGACGTGGAGTATAAACTTGCCGTCGAAGAGACGGGCCGTCTTCTCCGGAAGGGAGGCTATGAGTCTCGGGATCACGATGTCGCGCACGTCTTTCTCGATGCGGTCGTGCATCTGCTCGTCAGTGCCGAACTCGTCGTGCTGGGTGCTCAATACGATGGTGTGCACGCGCATGGGCTTGTGTTTCTCCGAAAACTCCACGGTGAACTGGGACTTGGCGTCCGGGCGGAGGTAAGGCATCAGCTCCGGCTCGTTGTGCCGGATGTCGGAGAGGACGAGGAGCAGCTTGTGGGCAAGCGAGAGGGCGAGAGGCATGTACTCTTCAGTGTCGATGCTGGCGTAGCCGAACATCATGCCCTGGTCCCCGGCGCCCTGATCGAGCGGTTCGGAGCGGACTACGCCGCGGTTGATGTCCGCGCTCTGCTCGTGGATGGTGGAGATGATGCCGCAGGAGGAGGCATCGAATCCGTATTCGGCCTTGGTGTAGCCGATCTTCCTGATGACACGGCGTGCTACTGCCGGGATGTCCACGTAGGCGTCTTCGCTGCGCACTTCACCGCCCACGACCACAAGGCCGGCGGTGCAGAAAGTCTCGCACGCCACTTTGGCTTCCTTGTCCTGACGGAGGAATTCGTCTAAGATTGCATCTGAAATCTGGTCAGCGACCTTGTCGGGATGACCTTCGGAGACTGACTCCGATGTGAAAAGGTAGTTCATTTTTAGCATTTTTTAATACGAGGTTGCAAGCATACAAATCTTTCCTCGTAGTTTTTCTGCTGCAAATATAACAATAAATTAACATATCGCAGCCCGAAATGTTTGGCTGATTGCTTCGGATGCATTACCTTTGCGGCGTTTTTTAGCAGTGATGAATAAAAGAAGTCAAAATACCGATAAATTCGTATATTTGTGCGCGGAAAATCTATCACTTTATTATTATAAAACGGTATGAAAAAAACAATCAAAAGCCTTTTGCTGTCTTTTGCGGCAATGCTTTTCGTTATCTCGGCTTCGGCCCAGGTAACTACCTCATCCCTGAACGGTCAGGTGACTGACGCCAAGGGTGAGACTCTGCCGGGCGCGGCCGTGGTCGCAGTCCACACGCCTTCAGGTACCCAGTACCATGCGATTGTCAACGCTGAGGGCCGTTATTTCATCAATGGTATGCGTGCCGGCGGCCCTTACACCGTAGAGGTGAGCTGCCTTGGTTACCAGACCGTGACTTTCACCGGCGTCACTCTCCAGCTCGGTGAGCCTGCGCAGCTCGATGCCTATCTCAATGACGACAAGGAGATGCTCTCCGAGGCCATCGTGGTCTCTTCTGCAGCTTCCAAGTTCGCCATCGAGAAGACAGGTGCTTCCACCAACATCAACAGCCGTCAGATCACAGCGCTCCCTAATGTAAGCAGGAGTCTTACCGATCTCACCCGTCTTTCTCCTTACGGAGGCGACGGTATGACCTTCAGCGGTTCAGACGGACGTACTGCCAATGTCACCGTGGACGGTGCCGACTTCAACAATAACTTCGGCCTTAACTCCGGCCTTCCTGGTGGCGGCAGTCCTATCTCCATCGAGGCCATCGAGGAGGCTCAGGTCGTGATCTCACCTTATGATGTCCGTCAGACCAACTTCATCGGAGGCGGTATGAACATGGTGACCAAGTCCGGTACCAACACCTTCAAGGGATCCGCCTACGTATATCACAACAACGAGAACATGCGCGGCAACACCGTCGCAGGCAAGGAGATCTCCGGAGCCCGTGACACCGACCGCAGCACCACATACGGCTTCACCCTTGGCGGACCTATCGTCAAGAACAAGCTCTTCTTCTTCGTCAACGCAGAATACACCAAGTCTCCTTCAGTGGCAGTACGCTGGAGGGCTTCCGAGGACGGTGTGGGCGATGAGACCAAATATCTCTCATACGCTTCAGTAGCTGATATGGAAAGGGTTTCTGCTTTCGTCAAAGAGAAGTACGGTTATGACACCGGTTCCTATACCGATTTCCCTTCTGATGAGAGCAACCAGAAGATCCTTGCCCGCATCGACTGGAACATCAATGACAACAACAAGCTTGCCCTGCGTTACAACTACACCAACAACACCTACTGGCAGGCTCCTAACGCATCCTCAATGGACGGCGGTACCCGTTCCGCTTATGGACGTACCTCTCTCTACTCAATGTCTTATGCGAACTCCATGTACTCGATGAACAATCTTGTGCATACCGCTTCCCTCGATCTCAACAGCAAGATCACCGACAGGCTCAGCAACCAGTTCCTTGCCACTTTCTCAAAGCTTGACGATGTCCGCGGCACCAACTCCGACGAGTTCCCGTTCATCGACATTCAGGACGGCAGCGGCAACAACGTGCAGTACATCGCCCTCGGCTATGAGCTTTTCACCAAGAACAACGCCGTGCACAACACCGTGGTCAACATCAAGGATGACCTCACATACTACTACGGCAACCACAAGATCATGGGTGGCGTAAGCTATGAGTATCAGATGGCTGACAACGCCTACATGCGCAACGGTACCGGTTATTACCGCTATGCCAGCGTCAATGATTTCATCAACGGCGCAGCCCCTGAGGTAGTCTGCCTTACCTACGGCTACGACGGGGAGACCAATCCTGCCGCCCGCGTGAGGTTCAACAAGCTCGGCGCATACGTACAGGATGACTGGAATGTGACCCCGAACTTCAAACTCACTGCAGGCCTCCGTCTCGATGGTCTCTTCTTCGACAACTCCGACCTGATGACCAACAACGCTATCCTTGATCTTACCTACTACGACAGTAAGGGCAATGAGCGCCACATCGACACCGGCACATGGCCGAAGGGCAGGGTGTCCGTATCCCCTCGTGTCGGCTTCAACTGGGATGTCTTCGGCAACAAGGTTCTCAAGGTGCGCGGTGGTACAGGCTTCTTCTCAGGCCGTCTGCCTCTCGTGTTCTTCACCAACATGCCTACCAACTCAGGCATGGTCCAGTATCAGGCTCAGCTCAACGCCAAGAGTGTTGATATGAACCAGTTTGCCGGCGGTCTCGTTACAGACGCCAGCGGCAAGGCTACCACTGCTGCTCTCTACGACAAGCTCATCTCCATGGGCTACCCTAGCACTGTAACTCCTGAGACCGGCACCAAGCCGTCTTCAATCTCTGCTGTTGACCCTAACTTCAAGATGCCTCAGGTATGGAAGACCTCCCTGGCCATCGATTACAGCTTCCCGACTTCATTCCCGTTCTCTGTGACTGCTGAGGGTATCTTCAACAAGACCATCAACGGTGTGATGATTTCCGATTGGAGCATGCTTCCTGTCGAAGGTTTCGCAAGGTTCAACGGCGTGGACAACCGTCCTGTGTTCCCTTCTCCGTTCCGCAACGGCACCAAGGCTTTTGTCCTTGAGAACACCAACAAGGGCTACGGCTATCTCGCCAGCCTCACCGTCAACATGCGCCCTGTGGAGAATCTCTCTTTCATGGCTTCCTACACCCGCTCAGCTTCCAAGGAGATCACCAGCATGCCTGGCTCCGCAGCCGAGTCCGCATTCACTTATGTGCCTACCTACGAGGGGCCTAACAACATCAAGCTCCACAATTCACAGAATGTGACTCCGGACCGTGTGGTTGCATCCCTTACCTACGATGACAAGAGCAACAATCACTACAGCTTCATCTACGAGGCCAAGAGGGGAGGATACAACTACTCTTACATGCTCTCCAACGATATGAATGGAGACGGCTACAGCTACGACGCCCTCTACATCCCTACCGATGAGCAGGTGGCCAACAACGAGTTCCGCTTCGTCTCAGAGGATGACAAGACCCGTTTCATGGACTATGTCCACAAGGACAGCTACCTCAGCAAGCATCAGGGTGAATATGCCGAGGCTTACAGCGTGTACTCTCCTTGGTTCCACAGGCTTGACTTCAGCTACAAGCATGACTTCAAGGTACGTGTAGGCGGCAGCACCAACACCCTGCAGCTCAACCTCGACATCAAGAACGTGCTCAACCTCTTCAACTCCAACTGGGGCGTGATGAAGGTCATCAACTCTGACATCACCGATGCCCGTATCCTCAAGTACGAGGGTGCAGACGCTGAGGGTTACGCGACTTTCTCAACTCCTAAGGCTGTCAGCGGAAGTCTTGAGACATTCACTCCTAACTACGTTATCGGCCAGTGCTGGTACGCTTCTGTGGGCATCAAGTATATGTTTAACTAATTTCAGAGCAGAATAATATGAAACTCAGATATTTATTCACTGCGGTCCTCTCTTCCGCGCTTCTTTTCGCCGGATGTGAGAAAGAAGAGCCTGTAGGGCCGCTTGACAACATAAGCCTCTCTCAGACTTATGTCTCAATCCCTGAGGCGGGCGGCACCGTGACTGTCACCCTCAATGCGACTGAGGACTGGGCCTTTGTCCTGACCGAGAAGAACAAGAAGGGCGAGGATGTGGCTACGATTCCTGACTGGCTCACCGTTACACCGACCTCCGGCTCAGACGGCGAGACTACTGTTTCTTTCTCTGCTGACGCTGTGACTGGCGGCCACGAGGTTGCCCTCAAGATAACTGCCGGCTCCAACACCCAGCAGGTGATTGTCCGTCAGGGCGAGATCGCCGCGGTGTCAGCCACCGTCGCTGAGGCTCTTGCCGGCACTGATGGCAAGACGTATAAGCTTAAAGGTACTGTGACTGATATTTACAATACCGACTACGGCAACTACTATCTTGTGGACAACACCGGGAAGATTACGATCTACGGTACCCTTGATGCTAAAGGCAACCAGAAGAATTTCTCCAGTCTCAAGATTGAGAATGGAGACGTGATCGAGGTTTCCGGTCCGAGGAAGACATACAATGGGACTATTGAACTTGAGAATGTCACTGTCCTCAGCATCACCAAGTCTCTTATCAAATTCATCACTCCGGCTCTTGAAGAGCCTGTAGCCAAGACGGGTGCGACTATCGAAGTCAAGGTGGCCCACAAGGGCGAGGGCGGAGCGCGCGTATCCATCCCTGAGGCTGACGCTGCATGGATTTCTTACGTGTCTGCCGAGTTCAGCGAGGGTGTTCCTTCCAAGATTGTCCCTAACCCTGCCGACACCACCACCTTCAAGTTCGATATCCGCGCCAATGAGGCCGGCAAGCGTTCTTCTGATGTGTCGTTCACCTCTGGTACCACTACCATAAAGTACACCGTGGAGCAGGAAGGATCCATCATCGATGCCGATGCCGCCACTATCAATGCGGCTCCGGACGGCACCACCCAGTACCGTCTTACCGGATACATCAGCAAGATGGCAAATACCACCTATGGCAATTACAATATTGCTGATGCGACGGGTTCCGTATATGTCTACGGTACTCTCAACGAGAAGGGCGAGTCCAAGAAATTCGAGGCCATGGGCATCTCCGAGGGTGACATCATCACCGTGGTAGGTCCTAAGTCTTCTTACAAGGGCAGCCCACAGCTCAAGGACGTGAGCGTTGAGT
>CAKUYG010000069.1 GCA_934702165.1 uncultured Bacteroidales bacterium
CGTCTTCCGCCCTTCCCAGAGGACATTCTTTATAAGGATGGACTGCGGTGCTTTACAGCTCTCCTCAAGTTTGCGGTATGCGTCAAGGACGGCATTGGCTCTGACAAAGAACTGCCGCCCCTTCCATGTAAGGCTCACCCCGCTGCGTGAGCGGCAAAGGAGCCTGGTGCCAGTATACTTTTCGAGTTCAGCCACATTCTGGCTCACGGCAGGCTGCGAAATATCAAGCGCCCTCGCGGCCGCGGAAAAACTTCCGCGCTCCGCGAGGGTCACAAATACTTTAAGCCTGAAGCGGTCTATCATAGGCCCTGCCTGCGGTCATCAAGCCAACGCCCGAGAATCTGGAAGAAATTCTCCCTCTGTTCTCCAAGCCCGTCCCGTCCGGAATTCTCCACTGTCGTGAAGCCCCAGCCGTGTCCGCCACTGGTGAAGATATGGAGTTCTCCAGGCACTCCGCATTTCTGCATTGACCTGTAGTAGCGGATGCTGTTCTCCGGAGGTACCGCCCTGTCATCCCCGCTCAAAATGAGGATCGTCTCCGGTGTTTCAGCGGATACCCGGTTTTCCAACGAATAGTACTCGACTTCCTTCGGGCCGGCTTTCGGTCCCACAAGATTCAGCCTGGTGCCGGCATGGGTTATGAATTCCTCAAAAGTGATCACAGGATATATGAGCACTGAGAAATCCGGCCTCGTCACATCATCGGCAAACAGGGTCGATGCAGAGGCGGCAAGATGCCCTCCGGCAGAGAATCCCATCACGCCGATCTGCTTCACTCCCCACTCTGCGGCATGATAGCGGCAGTATCGGAAAGCGTTCTGCACATCACGGAGCGGCAGTTTGCTGTGCCCGTTCGGCATGCGGTAAAGCACTACACACACGGCAATGCCGCGCTTCGTGCACCAGTCCGCTACACGCGACCCCTCGTTTGTGACCGAGCAGTTGGAGTACCCGCCTCCAGGGCACACGACTATCATCTGCCCGTTGCATTTCTTCGGCAGATAGATGTCGATGTAGGCATCATCGCCTATGTTTCCCACATTGCCCCTCTCGTTGACCGTGTTGGCTCCGCTCAGGCCGTTGGGTTCTATCGGGCCGAGGGTGATGGCTTTCCCGTTCTCCACGATACCGAGATCCACGCCCTGCCCCTTCGGGTAGAGTTTCATGGTCATGTCAGGCTTCACCAGTTCATACGCCTGTACCTGTACAAATGCAAAGAGGGCTGCAAGAGCCCCCGTTATAAGTTTTCTTTTCATTTGGAAAAGATATGTCTACGCCTCTGAGATGGCGCCCATCGGGCAAGCATCGGCGCAAGCGCCGCAGCTGATGCATACATCAGGGTCGATAGAATATACATCTCCCTCTTTGATAGCCCCTGAAGGGCACTCGCTCTGGCAGGTGCCACAGGCAACGCAGACGTTAGGATCAATTTTGTAAGCCATAATTTATAAGTGTGTTTTTCAATCAAAGGACAAAAGTAATAGGAAAATCTGAATTAACAAGTTTTTCAAGGCAAAGATTTATTGCTAACTTTGCACTTGTATGAAGACTTTGATCGCTTTTCTGCTGTCCCTGGCGCTGGCCGCGCCGTTCAACTTCGACAAGACAGTCCACGATTTCGGTCAGGTGACCACCTCCGCGGGGCCGCTGACCTGCACTTTTACCGTGACCAACAGTTCCGAGGAGCCGCTTACCATATTCGCCGTCGTGTCTTCCTGCGGCTGCACAGAGGTGAAATGGACGCGCGAGACGATAGCTCCCGGCAAAAAAGGCAGCATCACGGCCACCTACACCAATGACGAGGGGCCTACATATTTCGACAAGACACTTACAGTTTATACCTCCGCACAGAAAAAACCGGTTATACTGCATCTGAAGGGAATCGTGAAGAAGAATGGCACAAAATAACTATACAGAAGACAACATACGCACCATAGAAGGGGTGGAGCATATCAGGCTCCGCCCCGGAATGTACATCGGACGGCTCGGGGACGGACGCAGTCCCGATGACGGTATCTATGTACTGCTCAAAGAGATAATAGACAACTCCATAGACGAGTTCTCAGCAGGTTTCGGAAAGGAGATCCGCATCACCATAGAAGACGGCACCGTCAGCGTGCGCGACTTCGGCCGCGGCATCCCGCTCGGCAAGGTGGTGGACGCGGTCAGCATCCTCAACACCGGAGGCAAATTCGACGACAAGGCTTTCAAGAAATCGGTCGGACTCAACGGAGTCGGCACCAAGGCGGTCAACGCCCTCTCCTCCGACTTCTACGTCTGCTCACACCGCGACGGAGAGTGCGCACACGCCGCCTTCTCACGCGGCAAGCTGCTCGACAGCGCCACGGAGCCGACCAGGGAAAAGAACGGCACACTGATCCGTTTCACACCGGACCCGCTGATGTTCGGGGATTACGCCTTCAACGAGGACTACGTCGTGACGATGGTGAAGAACTACTCCTACCTCAACAAGGGCCTGACCCTCACGCTGAACGGAGTGCCATACAAGTCCGAGAACGGTCTTCTGGACCTGGTCAACGAAAACCTCAGCGAGGATCCTCTGTACCCACCGATCCACCTGTCCGGAGACGACATAGAGATAGTGATGAGCCACTGCAACGCCTACGGCGAAAACATCTCGTCCTTCGTCAACGGCCAGAACACCCGTGACGGCGGCACACATCTGGCCGCATTCCGCGAAGCCATAGCCAAGACACTCAAGGAGTTCTTCAAGAAGAACTACGACGCCGCCGACTGCCGCCAGGGAGTCGTCGGAGCCATCAGCATACGCATCCAGGAACCTAATTTCGAAGGGCAGACCAAGACGAAGCTCGGCTCCAACTACATGTGGGAGAAGACCGTCAATGAAGGCGGTGCCCTCAAGACAGACATCGGCCCGACAATCCGCTCATACGTCAACGACTTCGTCTCCAAGAACCTGGACAACTACCTCCGTATCCACAAGGAGATAGCCCCAGTCATCGAAGAGAAGATCAAGTCCTCGCAAAAAGAGAGGGAGGAGATCTCCGGCATCCAGAAAAAGACCCGTGAGCGCAACAAGCGCACCAATGTCTACAACCGCAAACTGCGCGACTGCCGCTTCCACTACAACGACAAGCGCAACGACAAGAACCAGGACAACATCGAGAACTCATCGATCTTCATCACCGAGGGCGATTCCGCGAGCGGAACCATCACCAAGGCCCGCAACGCCAACTGCCAGGCAGTCTTCTCTCTGCGCGGAAAGCCCATCAACTGCTACAAGGAAAGCCGCCGCAAGGTGGCCGAGAACGAGGAGCTCAATCTGCTGATCTCAGCCCTCGGCGTGGAGGACGACCTGGACAACCTGCGCTACAACAACATCATAGTGGCTACCGATGCCGATGATGACGGGATGCACATCCGCATGCTGCTCCTGACATTCTTCATGAAATACTACCCGGATCTCATCCGCCGCGGACACGTGTACATCCTCCAGACACCTCTTTTCAGGGTGCGCAATAAAAAAGCTAACCGCTACTGCTACAACCAGGACGAGCGCGACAAGGCGGCGGCGGAGCTCAAGACAGGAGTCGAGATCACCCGATTCAAGGGTCTCGGAGAGATTTCCTACGAAGAGTTCGTCCATTTCATAGGGGACGAGATGCGCAAAGACCCTGTGAGCCTCGCAGAAGAGGAGTCGATAGCCGAGATCATGAACTTCTACATGGGTGACAACACCGTCGACAGACAGAAGTTCATAATGAGGAACCTGCGCAGCGAAGAGGAACTCGAAGACATAAATATCTGACAGCAATGAATTTCTACGGTCTTGTCATGAAGATTTTCGGCTGGAAGGCCGACAGCGGTCCCGCACCGGAAGAGAAATGTATCATCCTCGGGGTGCCGCACACCAGCATACTTGACTTCCTCGTGGCGTATTTTTACTACAAGAGCCTCGGACATACGGCACATGTGATGATCAAAAAAGAGTTCTTCTTCTGGCCGCTCGGCCCTATCCTCCGGCATCTGGGCTGCATCCCCGTAGACCGCAGCAACGGAGCCTCAGTGGTGCGCAGCGTCATCTCACATATCGAGGCCACCCCGGGCGAATTCCACCTGTGCATAGCCCCGGAAGGCACCCGCAAGCCGGTCCACAAATGGAAGATGGGATACCACACCATAGCCAGGGCGCTGGACTGTCCGGTCTATCTGGGATATTTCGACTGGGGACGCAAGCGGGTCAGCATAGGGGAAAGGTTCATCTGCTCCGAAGACGCCAGGGCTGACACGGAATTGATACAGAAGAAGTACGAGCAGCTGCATCTGACAGCCCGCCACCCGGAGAACTATTGCACGCATTGAAAAAAATGCCTATATTTGCAGCCCCTTTTGGGGAATTAATACTTAATTAACAGTCAATAAAATGATTAAACAGTACGAAACCGTTTTCATTGCAACTCCCGTTTTGTCTGACACCCAGATGAAGGAAGCGGTTGCCAAGTACACAAAACTCATCACAGACAACGGTGGTGAGATCGTGTACCAGGAGGATTGGGGGCTCAAGCAGCTCGCATATCCTATCCAGCACAAGACATCAGGATTCTACTACCTGATCGAGTTCAAGGCCGATCCGGAGTTCATCGCGACTCTCGAGACCCAGTACCATCGTGACGAGCGCATCATCCGCTACCTCACCGTAGCCCTCGACAAGCACGCAGTGGCTTACGCCGAGCACCGCCGCCAGACCCGTGCAGCCAAGGCTGCCGCACCGAAGGTCGAGCAGGCACCGGCCGAGGCCCAGGAAGAGCCGGCAGCAGAACAGACAGAAGCATAATCAGGAGGAATCATTATGGCAAACATCGCAAACAACGAAATCCGTTATCTGAACCCTCCTACCGTAGAGGTTCGCAAGAAGAAGTACTGCCGTTTCAAGAAGGCAGGCATCAAGTATGTTGACTACAAGGACCCTGAGTTCCTCAAGAAGTTCCTCAACGAGCAGGGCAAGATTCTCCCTCGCCGCATCACCGGCACTTCACTGAAGTTCCAGCGCAAGGTGGCCCAGGCTGTGAAGCGCGCCCGCTCGCTTGCTCTTCTCCCGTATGTAACAGACCTCCTTAAATAATTGAAGCGTTATGAAAATCATACTCAAGAAAGAAGTTGCCAATCTCGGCGAGGCCGGAGAAGTGGTTGAAGTGAAGGCAGGATACGCTCTCAATTATCTTGTACCGCAGGGATTCGCGTCTGTCGGGACTCCTTCTGCCCTCAAGCAGCACGAAGAGACTCTCCGCCAGAGAGCACACAAGGAAGCCAAGCTTGTTGCCGACGCCCAGGCCGCAGCAGCAAAGATCGAGGCCGTAGACATAGTGATCCCGGCCAAGGTGGGTGAAAACGGAAAGCTCTACGGCGCCGTCACCGCTGCGCAGGTTGCCGAGGCTCTTGCCGCTGCAGGAGTCGAGGTGGAGAAGAAGAACATCAGCCTCTCCGACATCAAGGAGCTCGGCGAATTCGAAGGCAAGGTGAAGTGCTACAAGGGCGTCTTCGCCGACATCAAGGTCAAGGTTGTAGCCGCCGAGTAATCGAGGCACACCGCATAGATCAATCCGGCCCCGCAAGGGGTCGGATTTTTGTTTTATATGAATGATTGCTAAATTTGCAGGATGAAACTTTCAGGCAGACAGATCCGGATACTTATATCAGCCGCATTCTACGCGCTGATGATCGTCTGCTATTCAGTGCACCCGCCTGAATCCATCGGCATCCTACCGGCTGTAGCCATCTCCGCAGCGCTCCAGGGCCTGCTCAGCATAAGACCAAGACAATGGAACAGCCTCGCCTTCGCCCTGACGCTTGTCCCTTCCGGCGCGATGGCGTCCGGCTTCGCTGCATGCCCCGCGCCGCTGCATGTCTCAGCGTTGCTGCCTGGAGTGATCACCGCTGTCATAGTAAGGCTCATCAACAGCCTAAGGAAGTGGCCCGACTCAAGGCCCACGACACTCCACTGGGTCGGCGCCGCCCTCGGAATGATGACATTCGCCGCCACGGCGGCGATCCTGCTTCAAGCATAGACTGTGGAAATCGGACGAATTTCAAGGAGTTCCCGAGGAAAATCCAAAACAGTTTCTTATATTGTAGTCTGATTCGGACCTGACCGGGCCGGGAGTCCCGCCCGAGGAGGTCTAGAGATGTTGTGCAAAATCAACAAATAACTGATATACAACAATAAACGACATTTGCAATGTTTAAAGGACACCCTAAAGGACTTATAGCGGCCGCTCTCAGCAACATGGGAGAAAGATTCGGCTACTATATCATGAATGCCGTTCTGCTCCTCTTCCTCTGCTCGAAATTCGGGCTCAGTGATGCGACAGCCGGTGCCATCTATTCAGTATTCTATTGCGGCATCTACGTGCTTTCACTCGTAGGAGGCCTGATCGCGGACAGGACACAGAACTACAAGCGTACAATCATGAGCGGTCTCGTCGTTATGGCCCTCGGATACGTGGCACTCTCTTTCCCTATCCTCGCGACAAAGGAGAACCACACGGGCCTGCTCGTCTTCACCTGCTTCGCCCTCCTTATGATCGCCTTCGGCAACGGCCTCTTCAAGGGCAACCTCCAGGCCATCGTAGGGCAGATGTACGACAACCTAGAAAGCGAAGCCGCCAAGAAAGGCCCGCAGGAACTGGCCATCGCCAAGAGCAAACGCGACTCGGGCTTCCAGATCTTCTACGTGTTCATCAACATCGGCGGACTCCTCGCACCATTCGTGGCACCTCTTCTGAGAAGCTGGTGGCTCAAGGTCCACCACATGCTCTACAACGCACAGCTCCCTGCCCTCTGCCACAAATACCTCAACGACGGCACCGTGGATCCTAATCTCGCCGGGCTCATCGCAAAGGCCAACACCGGAGCCGCTGTGGACATGGCCGACCCTTCAGCTGTCAGCGCATTCTGCACCAGCTACCTGGATGTATTCAACACCGGTATCCACTACTCCTTCATAGCCTCGGTGGCCGCCATGATGATCTCGCTTGTCATCTTCAGCCTCTGCCGCAAGAAATTCCCTAACCCGGCCAAGAAGGAAACTGCCGCAGTGCAGCAGTACACTCTTGAGGAGAAGGCTTCCATGGCCAAGGAGATCAAGCAGAGGATGGCCGCCCTTTTCGCCGTTCTCGGCGTGGCTGTGTTCTTCTGGCTTTCATTCCACCAGAACGGTCAGTCCCTCTCGGTATTCGCCCGTGATTTCATCCGCACCGAATCCATAGCCCCGGAGATCTGGCAGGCTGTCAATCCGTTCTTCGTAATCGTGCTGACGCCGATCATCATGGCCATCTTCTCTGCCCTGGCAGGCAAGGGCAAGGTCATCTCCACCCCTCGCAAGATCGCTATCGGCATGGGCATCGCAGGCTGTGCTTACCTCTTCCTGACCATTTTCTCAGCCTCCATGGGCTATCCTTCCGGCACAGAGTTCAGGGCTCTTGATGATGCGACCCGCTCTTCAATGCTTGCAGGGCCATGGGTTCTGATCGTCACCTATTTCTTCCTCACCGTGGCAGAACTCTTCATTTCACCTCTCGGACTGTCGTTCGTATCCAAGGTGGCCCCGAAGAATCTTCAAGGTCTCTGCCAGGGACTGTGGCTCGGCGCCACTGCGCTCGGCAACCTCATGATCTGGATAGGGCCTGTAATGTACAACGCATGGCCGATCCAGTACTGCTGGCTAGTATTCCTCGTCATCTGCCTCATCTCCATGGGAGTGATGCTCGGGATGGTGAAGTGGCTCGAAAAAGTGACCGCATAGCATGGCAGGATCCGGTAAAGCAGGCTGTTTCGTACTACGTTGCCTGACACGGCCTCTGGCTGCTCTCCCGCTCGGTTTCCACAGAAAATGCGGAGCCCTGATCGGGAAGATTGCGGGTAACATGCTGCGTTACCGCAGGGACGTGGTGATGATAAACCTGGCAAGAAGCTTTCCGGACAAAAAATACGACGAGCTGCAGGACATCTGCAGGCGCACGTACGCGCATTTCGGAAAAATCATCGGAGAAGCAGTCTGGTTCGGGGCTTCTACCCCCTCCAGACTTCGCAAATCCGGAGTGGTCCGGATCACCAACCCCGAGCTGCTCAACGGCTATTACGATGAAGGCCGGAGCGTGTTCGTGATGGGCTCACATAGCGGCAACTGGGAGCTTTTCGGAGGCTACCGCTTCTACACTTCCGAACCGTTCAAATACCCGGAACACAACATGTGCGTGGTCTACAAAAAACTCTCCAGCCCCACCTGGGAACTTTTCATGAAAAAGAACCGGCAGGCGGCAGTGGAGGACAAGGAGCACTATGACGGCATGGTCGAGTCATACAGCCTGATGCGCTATGTGATAAGACACAAGAACGAACGGATGTTCTACAACATAGTGACTGACCAGTACCCGTACTCGGATTCCTCCAAGGTCAAGGTCGCGGACTTCATGCACCAGAGCACCTGGTCGATGGACGGGGCTCCGGCGCTCGCGCACAAACTGGGCATGGCCGTGGCCTACCTCAGGATGCGTGAGGGCAGCGACGGCAACTACGAGATGACTTTCGTGCCTATCTGCGAGGACGCACGGCAGATGGAGGAGAAGGAGATACTCGACAGATACTACGCCCTGCTCCAGGAAGACCTCCAGGAGCAGCCGTGGAACTACTTGTGGACACACAAAAGATGGAAATAACAACCCTCAAAACTGATAAATCATGACTATCAAGGATTTGAAACCAGCGGTAGTATGGGACGCCTTCTATGGGCTCACCCGCTGCCCGCGCCCGTCAAAGCACGAGGAAGTCGTGCGCAAGCACATTCTCGACTGGGCAAAAGAACATAAAATCGAAGCATTCGCCGACGAGACCGGCAATGTGATTCTCCGTGTACCGGCCACGCCCGGATACGAAAACCGCAAGGGAGTCATCCTCCAGGGACACATGGACATGGTGCCGCAGAAGACTGCCGACACAGTCCATGATTTCCTCAAAGATCCGATCGAGACCGTAGTCGACGGGGACTGGCTCAAGGCCAAGGGCACCACGCTCGGGGCTGACAACGGCATAGGAGTGGCGATGGGCATGGCCGTAGCCGAGGACAAGAGCCTCAAGCACGGTCCGGTAGAAGTTCTCATCACCTACGATGAAGAGACCGGAATGACCGGGGCCGACGCCCTCAAACCTGGAGTTCTCAAGGGGGACATCCTCCTCAACCTCGACTCCGAGGACGAGAACGAGCTCTGCATCGGCTGCGCCGGAGGCCTGGACGCCATCGCCGACTTCAAGTACAAGTCACTCAAGACACCTGCCGGATACGCCGGGTACAAGCTCACCGTCAAAGGCCTGTCAGGAGGTCACTCCGGGATGGACATCTCACTATACAGGGCCAATGCAAACAAGGTGCTCGCCAACGCGCTCATCCCTGTCATGGAGAAATACGGCGTCAAGCTCACCGACATCAAGGGAGGAAGCCTGCGCAACGCCATCCCGTTCGAGGGCGAGGCTGAGATCGCAGTGCCGGCCGAGAAGGGTGCCGCAGTCGTCAGGGCCATCCGCAAGAACTTCGCGGAAGTGACAGCCAGATACAAGGAGAGCGATCCGGCCATGTGCTGCACCGTGGAAAAGAGCAGCGCTGCAGGCAGCTACATCGAGGATGAGGTTGCGCTCAACGCCCTCAAGGCCATATCAGCCTGTCCTTCCAACGTGATAAGGATGAGCCAGAGCATGCCGGGACTCACAGAGACATCCATCAACCTCGCAGTCGTAAGATGCTTCCGCGGCCACCTCACAGTGGCGTCACTGCTGAGAAGCGCCATCGACGAGTCGAAGGCTGAGCTTGCCGCAAGAGTCCGCTACATCTTCGAGTTCGCCGGTGCCAAGGTCAAGTTCGTAGGCGGATAC
>CAKUYG010000070.1 GCA_934702165.1 uncultured Bacteroidales bacterium
CACCGGAAGCGCTAAGACAGGCTATTCGTCCGGATACCATATTGATTTCTGTGATGTTTGCGAATAATGAGATTGGCTCAATTCAGCCAATTAAGGAATTATGCGAGCGAGCACATGCAAAGGGGTGGTTGTTCCATACCGATGCAGTTCAGGCGGTTGGTCATATTGAAATTGATGTAAAAGATTTAGACGTTGATTTCTTGACTGCATCTGCACACAAATTTAATGGTCCTAAAGGCATAGGATTTGTATATATAAAGAAAGGCACGCCAATTTATCCACTGTTGGAAGGTGGAAGCCAAGAAAAAGGTGTTCGTGCAGGCACTGAAAATGTTGCGTCAATTGTTGGAATGGCAACTGCGCTAACAAATAATTGTAAGAATATACAAAGTTCTTTAAAACACCTAAAATACTTAGAAACCATTTTTTTTGATGAATTAAACGAACATGGTATCGATTTTGTCGTAAATGGCGGCGAAAATAAGTTGCCAGGGTTGATAAGTATAAGTTTCAAAGATTCTGATGGTGAAATGCTTTTACACAGGCTGGACCTTATGGGGATAATAGTTTCCACAGGCGCGGCTTGTGACAGTAGAACAACTCAAATTTCGCACGTGTTAAGTTCCATTAAACTAGACAGTAAATACGCGGAAGGAACAATTCGCATTTCCTTAGGGAAATATAATACTGTTGAAGATGTAAAAAAAATAGCTTTATCTATTGTGAAAATCTTGAAGTAGAACAATAAAAAACGAGTTGGTTAGTATCACTAGCCAACTGTAATTGAAAGCCGAGAGTTTTTGCTCCCGGCTTTTCGTTTGCTTTGAGGTGATTTTTAGTTGTTTGGAATATAGATTTTCTCACCGACTTTTACGGCTTTATAGGTTGTCCCGTCTATTGTTTTTTCGAGATATTCGGGTTTACCTTCTGCATGAGCCCGTAAGATAAACTTATCGGGTTCTTCTTCGGTCAGTTTATCGATATTCACGTCGATAAACTGTTCATCGCTTGATACTTCGAGTATTTTTAGTCCGCGTTTGATTAAATCAGCGGAAAACTGCCAGAGCTTATCAAACATTCCGTATGTATCCATAATGATTGAAAAGTCTTTATTTGGTTCGTATGCGGTAATTCTAAAATATTTTGTCATAATTGTTTCTCCTTTGCGGTTATGCCGCTATTTGTTTTAGTTTTCTGTTTGCGTAAGGTAGCCATTTCTTATTAACAAACTCCATTACGTTGTCATTAGGTGTGCTGTCGTGATCGCCGTAACATTGAAGCACCTTCTTATCTTTCAAAGAGTATTCAACCGTTACGAGCGGCTTTTCGGGCTCCTCTTTCATTCGGATAAAGAAAATAAGCGATTCTTCGCGTGCAAACTTTTGGTCGTAGCCCATACGTCCTACACAATGATGTAACAATTCGCCTTCGCGTATTAAGTCGGACGGTTTTTGCGCGATAATCGCTATATAGACGGACTTTTTATCATATTCAAGTCCTAAATACTTGCTTGCTACGGCGGCAAATTTGTCGTAAAACTCTTTGCGTTCCTGCTCGTCTTTCAATGCTTTTGCGGAACGATATTCGTCAATTCGTATATCGTGCCAACGTTTGAAATCGTGGGGATAGCGGTTCTTTTTTTCGTTCATATCCAATCCGAGATATTGGCAAGCGTCGAGATAATCTCGATACGAATAAAAGTTAGTTTTCTGCTTTTCGATATAATCTAAAAACTTGTCAAGTTCGTTTTTTACAAGTGCTTTAACGTTATCGATGCGTTCCGAATGGTCGAATTGTATTTTTCGTTTCGCGAAATTATTAATTTCATATATAGGCTTTGAAGTTTTGTAAGCAGAAATGATTGAAGAAACGTAATAACCGGAATGCCTTATTTCTAACCTATTTGCCGCAAGCCATTTACGGAACTTTTTGTCTTTACCGCATAGCCGCAAAATTTGCGTTGACATTGCGATATTATGCAAACCGAGCTTGGTTAAGTATTCGATTTGCGGAAACTTCTCGTAAAGTCGTAAGTATTTGAAAACCTCGATACCGGTGTACATATCAACGGCGCTATATTTATATTCGGGAAAATGCTGTAAAATATAATCACGATTGACTATCGGGGCATAAGGATCAAACAAATCGTCTGACGCCCAACCCCATTCTTTGCTTTCATACCAATCCGAACATTTTGAAAGTCCTTGTTCGTGCCAACCGACAGAATATCCTCCTATGTAGGTAAATTTTATGTCTTTGCCAAAGCATCTTTCAGAATGGACACCATGAACGACAACTGGCTTACAATACCATTGTTTTTTGTACTCTTTGACAGCTACCGTAACCTTGACAAGTTCACCGTCATTCTTAGTAAAATAAGCATAAAAGCGAGTCCTTCCAAGGCGCTCCGGTTTCAATGCGTTGTCGTATAGTTTTATCTTTTTCTGTATGTATTTCGGAATTGGTTTTATCTTTTCGATTTTCATTTTATCTCACCTCAACTTTGTTCCCGAACAGGGCAAATATCTCATTCGGAATAGTCTGTTTTTCTGTTGTTTCAAGTTCGTCAATGTCTTGCGGTTCGTATATATCACCGTCAAATTCACGCATTTCTTCCTCGGACAATATTTCGCCCGTATCTTCGTCTATAAGTCGATTATCGATATGTAATAGGCTGGGAATAAACTGCGTATCGCGTTCGTTTTCGATGATGTAAAGGTCGTGTTTTTTGACAATTTTCGCAAAGTAATTTTCGGCAGCGTGGTAAGGAAAACCTATCATCGGAACACGTCCTTTCAATCCTACGTCACGGCTTGTAATCGTGAGTTCCATTTCGTTTCCAAGCATTACTGCATTATCACCGAAAACCTCATAAAAATCTCCGAGTCGCAAAGCCACAACCGCCGTAGGACGTTCGCTTTGATATAACTTGTAATCTTGGTAAATTCGATTGCCTTTCGGTTCTTCTTTAAGAGGCTCTACGGGTGTTATAATCGGCGTTTTGTTTTCTTCGAGTTCCTCATCATTTTCAACGCTTTCGGCAGTTAAAGGCTCGTTTGTGGGTTCTTTAACATCGTTTTCGTCGAATTTATCAAACAACGAGAATTGCAAGCTTTGTTCTTTCGGCGGTTGTTTTTTTGTAACAACGGGCTTTGATTGCACAACCTTTTTCGACGCGGGTTTGTATTCTTCGCCGTCTATGGTATAAAGTGTTTCTTCGATAGATTCTTCTTCAAAATAATGAATAGCCCAGCCATATACGGTAGCGTCATCGACGCATGCGGAATTAGCACCTTTTTCTGCAAGTTTTCTTGCTTCTTCACAAGCGTATTTCATAAAGCCTGAAAGCGTTTTTTTGTTGAGCAATGGATGTCCGTCTTTCTCAAACGGAGTACCATTGTTAATCTTGTTTGCAAGAGGTTCGCTTGCATTTTCTTGTAAATATGCAAGTATCATTTCTTCTTGCTTGTTTTTGGCTGTAAGGTTCAGTGTTATCATTGTTTTCAACTCCTTGTAGAATTAAAAGAAAGGTCGTCTTAAAACGGACAACCTTTCCAAAGCGTTTTGTATTCGATATATGTTTTGATAGGGATTACAACCCATACGACGTTTGTTATTGGCTTTCTTGTTTTTCTGTCCGGCGGTGAATGTGTTTCATACCAACGAACTTCCCAAAAAGCCAAATCGTAGGAATTGGTTACAAGGTAAATTTTTAACTTTCGTTTGCCGTGTTGTTTGTAGCAAACTTTATAACCGTATTTGCTTTCAGTCATAAGCCGTAAACCCTTTTCGCAAGTCTTGGCAAAGCCGAAAAGAAGTTACAGTTCATAATCGTTGAATGCAACTTCCTATCGTGAGCAAAATAGTTTCTATCGGCGTATTCATAGCCTTGTCTTGTAAGACGTTTTAATTCGTAATGATCGCTGCCGTCGTGGTGGTATCCTTCGATGATAAGGTGTCCGTTACGGTCAATCACTTTGATATTATCGAGGTGCTGTATCATAGACTGAAAATCTCGGTAGCAAGAAATGAATTTGCCACCCTCAACGTTTCCGTTCCATCTTCCGCAAGTGCCTGTCATAAGGTAATAGCGAGTTTTGAAACTGTTTTCGAGAGCGTCTTTCAAATCTCGCCACGTTTCTTGGTTCTGAAAGTCAATTTCTTTGTAGACTTCATCGTCGGGGATGTTTTCTTTGCAAGCCCAACCGTTTTCGTCGGCATAAACAGCAAAGAGAAAATCCCTTGTTTCATCGAATTTTTTGTAATTTTCGGTATCGTCGTAAAGCACGACTTCTTTTATCTTTTTCATTTGTGTTCTCCTTAAAAAAGTTTTGAGATAACTATCTTCTTATACTGCAAGCCATTATCCCGTCTGAATTTGCTTACAGCCTGTTTTAATGTGTAAAACACATAAGATTGCGAAACGTGAGTTTCTTCGTCGTAGTAGTCAAATACGAGCGTTCCGAAGTGGTTGTAATGGTAGAAGATGTATCTCATTTATCGACTCTCCTGTAAACGTCGTCAACATAGAACTGACAAACAAACCAATTAAAAAGGGCGTGACATTTCACACCCTTATAATCGACTATGTAATCATTGTTTCCGACTTCTTCTAAGACGGTTATTTCCGCCATCTCGCCGTTAAGCGAGTGAATATGTGCTATTGCTTTATAACTCATTTGAGTCTACCTCCAAAATACGTAATTCAAGGAACTCGTGCAGATACCAGTCAAGTTTGCAAGAGAGATTCCACCAGAGTTCGTGTTCTTCGCCGTCGGTAAAAGTTTCGTTGCAATCCAATTCATAGTTCTTTTGCAATTTATCGTTTTCAAAAGCGTTTCCAGCCCAACTTATTTCGGTGTTCTTTTCGTTTTTGATAATCTCATTAAAGCGTTCAACGGCTTTTTCATAAGTGGAAAAGGCTTGTGTGTCTACGCCATCGCAATCATCTGTGCAATATTGAAATAAAACAAGATAAATTTTCATATTTTCACCTCACGCAACTCTTTTAATTCCGCCGCCGAACGAGCGAATACCGATTGTACCGAACTCTGAGCAAAAGTCATCGGTTTTGTTCCAAACGTAAGCATAGGCATAAAACATATTGCCTTGCGGATAAAGCATTTCATCCCATTCTTCTTCGTAGTCGGGTATGTAGAGGAAGTCGTAACATTCACCAAATTCGGTATATTCGTGTGTTACGGCATATACAAGCACGTTGTGTTTTTCTTCAAATTCTTTGATTTTAGCCATGAGTTCCGGCTCTTGGTAAGCCCAAAATCCGCCAAAGTTTTCGTAGTAACAAACGCTGTTTTTATCTTTGAAACCTTTGATGTAGGGCTTGTAAATGTCTAATTTGTTCATAAATTCGATTGCTTTTTGTTTTTTGTTTTCTATTGTAATATTCATAGTTTTTTAACTCCTTATTGTATTTCGATTAAGCCGTCGCTGTATTCTTGCAAATATTCTTCGCCGCAGTATCTTCCGTAACGTTCAAGGTCGATAAAGTCTAAAATGTGGTCGGGTATCTGATAACCGCAACAGTCAAGCATTTCTTTGCCGTAATCTTCCCAACTGTAACCGCTCCAAAGATTTATGTCGTCATCCCAATGTTCGCCGTGAGATTTAACTTTTTCTTCAAAATCGTCGTAATCACGAACTTCGAGATAAGCAGAAAAGACTTTATATTTGTAATCGTTGTCCAGAACGCCTGATTCTTTCAGCGTATTAAACAACGTTTCGGGGTTGACGTAATCCCAATTCACAGAACGGTCTTCGATACCTTCGACGTCTTGTATAAACAGTTCTTCGTCGATACCGTCAAGTTCAAAGCCTTCTTTTTTGAGTTCTTCTACGATTTCGTCCCAATCGGAATAATCCGATAGGTCAAGCCAATTCGAGCCTAACGCTCGCTCATTGCATTCGTTGTATGAGCCCCAAGAGCCTATAACAATACTGACATTTCCTTTCATTTCACATTACCTCAAAATCTTCGATATAAATTCTTTCGTAATTGCAACCGTATTCAAAATACTTGCCGTTTTCGTCTTCGTATAAGTCGTAAGTTAAAACGCTTATTTTGCCGCGATTCGTAACAGCAAGTTGAACTTCCTTTTCGGTTGTATAGACAATATTGAAAGTGATGTATGTTTCACCGTCAAAGTGTTGATATTCAGCCATTTTCTTTCTCCTTATACCGCTTTATACCATACCGAGTATTCAACTTCGATATCGTTGCCTTCGTATTCGTAATACATTGTTACGTAACCTTTGAACTCGTTTTCTTTACCGAGTATCGGGTGACAATGCTGTTCAACTTCATCAAATGCTCTCGTATAAGGTTTGCCTGTTTTTGAAACGCACCTGCATAGCAACGTTCCTTCGTCGTTAAGAAATCCGAGACCGGAAATCTTGTTGTCAGAGTCGCCTCTGACTTTCTTGATTGAGTAAACAACTTTTTTCATTTTTCTGGAATACCTCCATATTTTATTTTGCCTTTCGGCAGGGGCAAAGTAGCACGGGTCGAAACTCATTTGATTTGTAAATTATGTTGCAATGGGCAATAGCAACTACAAACTTGCTTTGAGAGAAAAATAGTGCCGTAAAAAGAAAAGAGCCAAACTCTTTCGAGTCTGACTCAATCAGTAAATATAAAGATTTTAAGTGCTATTTTTCGCGGTGGTTGCTATTGCCGCTGACTTGTGCTACAACAGCAACAACGAAAGGCAATTAAATATGGAGTCTTTACTTTATATCTATTTTATCTTTACTTTTTGCTTTTAATGTGGTATAATAAGTAAAGAAATCGGGAGGCAGATATGTATTCTTATAAGCCATTAGAAAATAAGCTCAATGACATTGGTTTAACCAAATCTGACTTAACTACTAAACTCGGCATATCATCCAGAACTATAGCCAAAATTTCAAAGGGTGAAAAAATTGCAAATAACGTTCTTGTCAAAATAGCAGATTTTTTGCATTGTGGTCCTGATGATTTGTTCAGAGAGGTTTGCGATAATCACATTTTACAAATTCTGCGTGAAGAAAAAGAAGCCAAAATTTCCGGCGGACTTTATCATGAATTACAAGTCAGAATGACCTATAACTCTAACCATATCGAAGGTTCTAAGCTTACGGAAGATCAAACAAGATTGATTTTTGAAACAAGAACGATTGACGTCGGCGACGGTATTCCGGTTGACGATATTATCGAAACAAGCAATCACTTCCGCGCAATCGATTACGTAATCGATAAGGCATTAGAGCCTTTGAGCGAAGATATTATCAAGCATCTTCATTTGCTATTGAAACAAGGAACTAAGGATTCATCTCTTGATTGGTTTGCCGTTGGAGATTATAAAAAGCGAGCGAATACCGTCGGTGGAAGAGAAACTTGCAAGCCGAGCGAAGTCCATAAAGCGATGGATAAACTCGTTACGAATTTCAACTCTAAAAGCAATATAACAATCGACGATATTATCGAACTTCACGCCGACTTTGAATATATTCACCCGTTCCAAGACGGAAACGGAAGAGTCGGCAGATTGATTGCCTTGAAAGAATGTCTCAGGTTTAATATCATTCCTTTCATTATAGAAGACTCTAAGAAGTCTTTCTATTATCGTGGGCTTGCAAACTGGAATCAAGAAAAAGGCTGGCTCAGAGATACTTGCCTTGACGGTCAAGACACGTTCAAAAGAATTCTGAACGTGCTTGATATTCATGGATAGGGGCAGAAAAATATCCTAAGTCAATGAACTTGATAGAAGTAAAAGAGAGTGATACTATTATAGGCGGATAACTCCAACCCTTAGTTTCAAAACAGCATAGTTTTGGCATAGTTTTTGGCATAGAAATTGCTAAAAGATATGAAATTTACTGTTTGAAACGTAAAAAATAGACTAAAATAGACGCAAAATACACAAAAAAGTGCGCGATTTGCAAGAAAATTGCCTATTTTAAGGCAATTTGGTGGCTCAGAATCGACTCCTAAGCGAAAGGCCGTGGGTTCGACTCCCGCCAGGAACGCCACATAAGCTCCGCAGTAGCGGAGTTTTATTTTTTATCCGGCGGGAGTTTTGCGCTTTGCGCAAGTGCTGCGTACCTGAACCCACTTCCGTGGCTGACGCTCCTCTATGTTCTGCTATTCCGTCGCTCCGCTCCTTACGACTCTCGCTAGGAAATCAATCGAATCCGCAGGCATGAAGCTTGCGGTTTTTTTGTAACAAAAATGCCCGCAGGGAGCCTGCGGGCAGAGGGTTGGTTAGATGTTTTGAGGCGAGCTATTCGCCGATTCTTTTGAATTTGCCTTTTTCCCACTTTTCGCCAAGAGGAACTTTTTGATCGTCCCTGAGGTCGAGGCCGATGGTTCCGCCAGGATTCAAAATGCCGTCCGGATCGAAGTGATGCTTCAAGGTTTTCAGCACTTCCATTCTGTCGGTGCCGATTTGCCCTTCGAGCCACGGAGCGAACAGTTTTCCGATGCCGTGGTGGTGGCTCATGCAAGCGCCGGATTTTTGAATGGCGTCCAAAATTCCGCTGTGGTATTCGACGAATTCGTCGATGTCCTCAAGATGCGCGATGAAGATGAAATAAAGGTTGGCGCCTTGCTCGTAGCAGTGAGAAATATGGGTGGTGCAAACGGTTTTCGGGCGGGATTTGCAATACGCTCTGACGCTCTTATAAACTTCCGGCATGCTGTGCCAATCTACCGCGCACTCCAAGGTGTCGATCATGATGCCGAAATCTTGAATGTTGTCGCGCATATAGCTGTCGTTGAAGCGGCCGCCTTCCCAGCTCTTGCAGACGAGCCCCGGAAGCTGCATTGCTCCGTGCTTTTTGCAAATTTTGGTGAGTTTGCGTTTTATGAGTTTCTGAAGCGCTTTGTCGCCGTCGTTGAAGCCGAGCATCAGGCATCTTTCGCCCGGTTTGTAGCCGAAGGTGCCGAGCATTTTGCCGACTATATTCTCCTCGACGCCGTAGAGGTGCAGCATGAAGCTGGTTTCTTCTTCGTCGGAAAGTCGGAATGCCGACGGATGGCCGAATTCGCCCTGCATAACTTCGCGCATGGCCTTCTGCCCTTCCTCGAAGCTGTGGAAAATGAAGCAGAAACGAGTGCGATCTTCAGGGTGATATTTGAAGACTTTGAGGGTAACTTCCGTCAGCACGCCGAACGTACCTTCGCTGCCCATCATGATCTGATCGACGTCCGGGCCACAGGCTTTGCGAGGGACTATGTCGGTTTTAAGCTTGCCGACAGGCGTAACGTATTCCTGGCTGACGACTATGTCTTCGATTTTGCCGTAATAGGTGCTGTTCTGGCCGGCGCCTCTGGTGACAACCCAGCCGCCGACGGAAGAATATTCGAAGCTTTGCGGGAAATGTCCGCCGGTGTAACGGCATTTCGTGCCGAAGTTTTTCGGAGCTTCGTTGAGGATTTTTTCGTACGCAGGTCCCATAAGGCCCGGCTGAACGGTGATGGTCTGATTGATTTCGTCGAACGACACCACTTTGTTGAAATGACGTCTGAGGTCCAAAGTTACGCTTCTTCTGAGGATAGCTTCGGGGCCTCTCGTAACGCTGCTGCCGCCGCCGTAAACGTAGAGGTTGATGTGATCCCTGACGCAGACGGCCATAATCTTTTCGACGTCCTCAGTGGTGGACGGATAGATGACCGCGTCCGGAGCGTTTTCCACTATTCCGTGGCGAAGTCTGAGTATGTCGAGCATGGTTTTGCCGTAGCATACGCTGACGCGGCTATTGTCGTCAATCGCCACGTTATCGTCGCCAACTATGCTCTTAAACTCCCTAATGTGCGATTCAGTCAACGCGCAAGGTATGTCGC
>CAKUYG010000071.1 GCA_934702165.1 uncultured Bacteroidales bacterium
GGATTGAGTGGATATGACTCAAATGGTCCGTATGGACTCTTTCCTCTTGCATAGGTGATCATATGACCATATTCCGTACCACCCTCTGCGGCTGTAATATAATACCAGTCCCCAAAATGGTACAGATGTGGTGACTCCAGATAACGTCCGCCATTTCCTTTCCAGATCGGTTTGCTTTCGGTCAGACGCTCCCCTGTTGCAATATTGATCTCACACTGGAAGATACATCCGTTGCCATCCTCGTCACTGCCGTTGCTCATAAAATATGCCTTGCCATCCTCAAAGAACAGAGACGGATCGATACCCTGCACCTGAGGCAGCATTATCGGATCGGACCACTCGCCGAGAGGGTCAGAAGCTTTCACGACGAAATTTCCGGCCCCGACATTTGTGGTGATCATATAGAACATGCCGTTGTGAGGGTTGTATTTGATATCCGGAGCGAATATGCCGCCGCTGATATGCTGACGGTCGAGGTTGACAAGCTGGCTCGGCCTGGAGAGGACATTCCCTTTCTGCTCCCAGTTCAGCAGATCCGTGCTGTGGAATATCGGTACCCCGGGATAATATGAGAATGTCGAAGTGACGAGATAGTAGTTTCCATTCCCATCCGTACAGATGCTCGGATCCGAATACCAGCCCGGCAAGAGCGGGTTGTAAGCAAAATCTCCTGCAGGAAGAGGATTTTCCGCATAAAAATCATCTCTCCCCTCATACTTGAAGAAGTCGAATGCAGCCGCACCCTCCGGCACGGAAGACGAGCATGACAACAGCCCGACTGACAGGCCAATGGCCGATAGAAGCCTTTTCATATCACTCAAAAATAATCCAGTCAATATCAACGGCTCCGCCTTCAGCAAGAGTGGCAGTCAGTGTCTGGATGCCGGTAACAGCCTTGCCGAGCGAAGCCTTGACCTCCGTCCAGTCCTTGGAACGCGGAACTTTGACTTCCACGAATGCCGGGTCTTCTGCCACGCAGATGCTCACCTTGCCGCCATCCTTTGAGCGGACACGCATCCTTACAGAAGCCGGGCTCTCATCCGTAAAATCCACATCCGCATACCTTACCCAGACAGACGGCCTGTCCAAAGCCACGAACCAGCCGGCAAAGGTATCGGACGGATTGAGAAAGTCTATCGAGGCGCCGACAGGGCAGAGTGCGCTGTAGCGGTCGAGTTCAATCCTCTTGCGTGCCGGATACACACCTACTCCCCTGTATGTCGGAGTCACCGGCTGTATGGTGCCGTCGGCATTGAAAATCACCTTGTCAATACGGGCAGAACGGTTCTTGTCGAACTGAGGCGAGTAGTCGTTGTGGTGATAGAACAGATACCACTGGCCCTTATACTCTACGAGCGAATGGTGGTTGGTCCAGCACCCGGTCGGGGACTGCTGCATTATCAGGCCTTTAAACTCAAACGGACCCATCGGGTTATCGCTCATGGCATAGGCTAGGGTCTCGGTCTTGTCCTGCACCCAAGGATATGTGAGATAGTACTTGCCGTCACGTTCAAACGCAAACGGGCCCTCCTTGAATCCGGCGGGGAGATTCTCGTCGAGGCGGCGCGGAGCCCCGTCCAGTTCAAGCATGTTGTCCTTAAGTTTTGCCACCTGAAGCCCCATCCCGGACCAGTAGATGTATGCAGAACCGTCCTTGTCGATCAGCACGCACGGATCTATGCCCATAACGCCTTTAATGGACTCTTTCTCCGGGATGAAAGGTCCGGACGGCGAGGTGGAAGTGGCGACTCCCACGGCGAAGCCGCGGCCCGACTTCGGTGCGTCGGGATAGTAGAAATAGTACTTGCCGTCTTTGTACACACAGTCCGGCGCCCACATGGAATAGCCATCCGGCTTGCCCCAAGGCACGTTCTCCTGGCTCAGGATCACACCGTGGTCAGTCCAGTCCATGAGGTTTTCCGAAGAGAAAACATGATAGTCCGCCATGCTGAACCACTTGCGCTCCGGCTCCACCGGGCTGATGATGTCGTGGGACGGATACATGTAGACCTTGCCATCGAAGACACGGGCCGTAGGATCAGCAGTAAACTGGTCACGGATTATAGGGTTCTGCGCATGGGCCGTGGCTGCGCCGAGCAGGGCCAGGCCAAAGATTATGTTTTTTGACTTCATGATTGGTGTTATTTGAAAAGGTGTGGAATGAATTCATTGAGGCAGCGCCTCCAGGTCAGCCACTCGTGAGCCGTACCCTTGGATTCGTAGTAAACGGCATTGACTCCGCGGGCGGTCAGAGCGTCGACAATCGCCTTGGTTCCGAAATTCTCTTCTGTCCCGATGCCCATGAAAAGATATTTTACCCGGGCGTTGAAAGACTTGGCATCAGCGAAAGCACCGTTGTACAGCTTTGCGTAATCAGCCTGAGGCGGAAGGAAGATGGCACCGCTGAAAGCCCCGATATATGCAAACTTGTCCAGGTTGGTCAGCGCGATGTCAAAAGTCTGCTTGCCTCCCCATGAAAGACCGGCCATAGCCCGGCTTTCCCTATCGGTACGGACGCGGAAAGTCTTCTCTATGTAAGGAATGATGTCCGTCAGGAGAACCTCTCCGAAAGTGCCACCGAACTGATCACGGGACTCAGGGCCGCGGCTGCCAAATATGTGTCCGCAATTGCCATAGTCCATCACCACTATCATCGGCACACTATGGCCGGATGCTATGCTGTTGTCAAGTATCTCCGCCATCTTACCCTGCTGATGCCAGCCTCTCTCGTCCTCGCCCATGCCGTGCTGCAGATAGAAGACAGGGTATTTTTCAGAAGACTTCACCTCGTACTCCGCAGGCGTGTAGACGAAGCACCTTCTCATCTTCTGTTCCACAGTGGACCAGTAGTGGCATTCGCGGACCTGTCCGTGAGGAACATCGGGGTTGAAGGTATAATATGCGGACGCCTCGGCGCTCTCGGGAATCTCGATGCCGCTGGTCATCACGCCGCAGCCGTAGAAAGACTCGCTTGCAGGATCCGCCACGGCAGAGCCGTCCACATTGATGAAATAATAGTGGAAACCGACCACAAGCGGATCTGTCGTGGCAGTCCATTCACCTGCGGAATCCCTGGTCATCGGATATTTCTTGCCGCAGATATCCACAAGCACTTCGCTTGCGGCCGGAGCTTTGAACTTGAACGTCGCACGCCCCTCCGCATCCACTTGAGGATATTCATTGCCCCTGATATTGGTGGACGCCGGCGTCTGGGCTGACAGGCTGAGCGCAGCCGCAGAGATGGCGGCCGCAAGGGTCATAAGAAATTTCGTATGCATCATTTGAAAAACAACTTTAACGTCTCTGCCAGATAAGTGCGTGCATTCATCCAAGTATGTCCGCCTCCGGTGGTGATGCCGCTGTATTTGATGCCTTTGGCATCGAAGCACTCACGATTCCTGGCCACTTCCGGATACAGAAAGTCGGAAGATCCGACACCCATCCACAGGAGTTTCAAATCTGAATTGAGCGGCGAGCCTGCCGAAACGAGATCAGGGAAATAGGTTTCCATCACTTCAGGTGTGAGATATGCACTATATGCCGCAAGATAAGAAAACTTATCAAGATTCTTCAGAGCGGCAAACATCGACTGGCCGCCTCCGCGTGAGAACCCGGCGATTGCGCGGGCCTGAGGCTTGTTCAAAGTACGGAAATTGCTCTCCACATACGGCATTATGCACTTGGTGAGCTCATCTGAGAACACTGAATACATCTCCGCCGCCTTGAGAGAAGAAGGCAACGGAGTGCCGTGCATCATGTTGCCGTAAGGCATCACGACAATCATCTCCTCCGCCTTGCCCTCGGCGATGAGGTTGTCGAGTATCACATTGAGTTTTCCCACCTTGGCCCAGGTCTCCTCGGTGTCAGTAGTACCGCTGACGAGATAAAAGACAGGGTATTTCTTTTTCCCCTTGTCATAGCTTGCCGGAGTGTAGACCACAAGAGGACGATACATGCCGAGCACATCTGAAGAGTATGTGCAATAGTGGAGCTTCCCGTGAGGGACATCGCGTAGACGATACAGAAGTGTCTCCGGCTCGGCAGTCCCCTTTGGAGGGAAAGATGGCCAGGACGGCATTTCAAGAAGACTAGCCTTGAAGTTCTCGTTAGGGAAGACATCCTTATTGAGAGGGTCAGAGACCTGCACCCCGTCCACGATGAAACTGTACGGATAGATGTCGGGCTTGTCAATCTTGACTGTGGCGCACCACACCCCGTCCATATTCTTCTCCATCGGGACATTCTTGTCAAGGAACTGTCCTGAGAGCTGCACTGAAGTTGCCCCCGGCGCCCTATAGACGAATGTCACGGTACGCCCGAAGCCATTGATCAGCGGAGACACAAGTGAAGACGTATATGGATTTACAGCAGGACGGACGTCATATCCGAGGAATGGCAGGGCAGCATAAGCATATCTGCGTCCGAACTCACGATAACCGGCGGCATCGAAATGCAGAAAGTCCGGCAAGTTGGTCAGTCCTGACGATGAAATCACATGGGCTGTAGGGATGGTCTCCCCTATCCGGTCTATACGCAGATTCGCCCCGCGGCTCGTGCCTCCGCGATCGGCATTGACGGCCTCTCCGGCGAAGAGAGGGACGCGCTCAGCCTGAAGCCCGAGGTCAGACAAGAGGTTCTCATAAACCGTCTTCACCTTGCGCGCCCAGTCCGGGTCATCCCAATTGGACTCCCCCTGGTGCAGAAGAATACCGGAGATGACCCCGTCCTTCTGCGCGAGGCGAGCCATTTCGACAAGACGATCGTAAGGACGGTTGTCGTAGGCTGCAAGCATCCGCTTCATCCAGTCAGGAGCCACATCACGGGCATAGGCCTCCTGATTGTCCTTCATGAACCCTTCGATCTTTATGCCGCCTATCGCGACATTGATCACACCGACACGGTGGTTCTCCGGCAGGTATTCAAGCAGAGTCCGTCCGAAATAGTCTACGGGGGTCATCCCCGTACCATATCGGCAGAGAGGCGGCAGGGCCTTGTACCACTGTCCCATCTTGCGGCTCCCGTCGCCGTAGTCAACGGCAGCCATGGTCAGGAAACGGTCGCTGACCCCAAGCGAATCAACGGCCTCCGGCCTTGCAGCCCCTTCCATATTGGACTGGCCGAAACAAAGATAAATATGAAAATTCGGATCTTGGGCAGTCAGGCTCACACTCATGGCCAGAGCCGCCGCAGCAAGTATTATGCGTTTCATAATATAAAAAGGGCGGCAGCCCGGCTTTGCGCTCCGGCTGCCGCCCGAAAGAATATGGATTTTTAACTAACCTTCAGACATCAATAACCAGGATTCTGCGTGAGATTACCATTTATAGAAGTCTCATTATACGGGAACGGGAAGTGCTCGTGCTTACCTTTCTTGAAACCTACAGTATGTCCCTTGTCGACAGCAGGAGAACTGGTGGTAAGATAGAATCTGTGCTCGCTTTCACCTTTGCTGTGCATTGCATCATGGAGCGTGGAAACATCTTTACCGGCATTCTCCACTCCCTGAGTGTCACCCCAACGGACCATGTCAGCCCAACGGCACCCTTCAAGCCAAAGCTCAAGTTTCTTCTCCCTCTTGACAACATCCATCGTGACAACATCGCTTATGGTCTTTGAACCGGCACGTTCCTGAATCTTGCGGATATAAGGGAGCGCGGCAGCGGCGTCTCCTGTCTGTACACATGTCTCGGCATACATCAGGAGCACTTCAGCATAACGCATGATAACATAGTTGTTGTAGCGGTAGTTTTTCTTCTCGCTGCCCGACATGACATCGTTAAGGCGTACAATCTGCTTGAAAGGGAGATACATTGACTGACCATACAGGCCTGGCTCTACAATGCCTATGTCCTTGCATTTTTTCTTCTGCTCGAGGGTCATCTCGTCCCAGCCTTCAATGCCATACTCCATCTCATACATTACATCTTCGATACTCTTTATGGAACCTTTAAGTCTCCATGAATCAGGGCCGTCATTGGCCACGAACTCGTCAGCGAAACTCTTAGGGACACCACATCCGCCCCAACCGCCGAGAGCAACATAGGTCGGATAGGACTTAAACCTGTCCTGTCTCCAGCCCCAGATGTTGGCTTCCATCCAGGTTGATCTCTGAATAAGACCGCTCCAGTCGCTGATACCCGAGTTAGGGGCAAGATTGAGTTCAAACACCTTCTCCATGGCACCGTCACCCTCCACATGGAAGAGATCAAGGTACTGCTCTCCTGGGACAAGATCATAATTCTGGGAATCAATCACTTTCTTGAGCGCGGCTTTAGATTTTTCGTAATCTCCGGCGAAAAGGTAAGCCTTGCCTGCGACTGCATCTGCGAAACCCTTTGTAACCTTGACCGCCCCGTCTTTGTCATTCTTGCCGTTACGGGCATCAAGATCGCCAACAGCAGCCTCGCACTCGGCAGCGCACCAGCGAAGCAGATCCTCATGGGACATGTTCAATTCCGGATCAGTATTGCAGTTGTATGGTTTAGCACTGCCGGTAAGTACTTTGGTCACGAGTGGAGGGCAGTCCCAACCGATGGCAAGCATCATGTACATGTATGCTCGCATGACACGGGCCTCAGCAACACATCTTTTCTGGATTGCCGTCTCAGGATTCGGATAATGGTCAAGAAGAAGGTTGCAATAGTAAATCGCATAATAGTATCTCTTGAATGCACCGGTCACAACCTGAGAGGTAGATGTGAAACGGTACTCATTGATTTCGGCCATGAAGTCGTTGTCGCCAAAGTCTGAACCGGCGGCATACATGTCATCACCAGGAAGATTGAAGAGGGCGTGAGCATCGTTGTAAATTGCCGCATCAGCATATCCACCGATATTCCATATCATACCCTGATAGCATGCCACAAGCGCGGCCTCGGCGTCCTCATCGCCTTTGTAGAAGTTGTCGATGTCAACGACGCCCTTCTGAGGAATCTCAAGCAGGTCCGGATTGCATGAAGTCAGAGCGGCTGCAAGAGCAAGGATCGGAATTAATATCTTTTTCATGTTATTGACTGAATTAGAATGTGATGTTTACACCGAAGATGAGTTTCTTCGTAGTAGGATATGAGCCGTAGTCATAGCCCATTGAGCTGGCAGTTGATGTGGTCGCGGTCTCAGGGTCCATTCCTGGATAACTTGAGATGGTGAACCAATCGTCCATGGAAGCATAAACCCTGAGGTTCTGCATCTTCACTTTCTTCAAGAACTTGGCAGGAATACTATAGCCGAGCTGTATCTGCTTGAACTTGAAGTAGGAGCCGTTGAACATTGAGGCATCAGAACTCCAGAATGTCCAGTCGTTGGAAACGAGAGCCGGATCAGGCATGGTTCCGGAAGGATTGGACTTCGACCATGCGTTGTCTTTATAATACCGCAGAGAGTTGGAATAAGGGGTATCGGCACGATAGAAGAGGTTGAAGATCTTGTTGCCGATAGTGCCGGTGCCGAACACATTGAGGTCGAATCCCTTGTAGGCCAGGCTGAGGGTAAGGCCATAAGTTGCCTTTGGAATTGCTGATCCGAGGTACTGCAAATCATCGGTGCTCACGCTCGGGACAACTTTCCCGTCCTTATCATAATAGAGCGGAGCTCCCGCCTTTACATGCGTGACTTTGTTGTCCGTTGGATTCACATAATCATAGTCCTCTTTGCATACTCCGGCATACTTATAGCCGCGGAAATACCATAGAGGGTAACCAACTTCAGAGGCGGACTGAACCTTGTTGTTACATCCGGAGATACCTCCGTTCATACCGAGCAGACGGCCACCGTCAAGTGCAGGAGAGAGGAATGTCACCTCATTGTGGAGGGTGGCCATATTGGCATTGACGCTGTATGAGAAATCACCGATCTGGTCTTTCCATCCCAACTCGATCTCAAGACCGCTGTTGAGCACGTTGCCTGCATTGACAGTTGTAGACTTCACACCGATCTGTGATACAGGAGCGATGGTGACAAGAAGGTCACGGGTCATCTTGCGATACCAGTCAAGTGCAACTGAGAGACGGTTGTTGAGAAGACGCGCATCAAGACCGAGATCTATCTGCTCAGAGGTCTCCCACCTGAGATCAGGGTTGGCAAGCGAAGTAGGGCCGGATCCGAGAGTCTGGGTGCCGTTTTCTACGCTGTACTGATACCACTGGCTGTTCTTGTCAATAGTAGCCGTATACTGATAGTTGTTGAGAACGTTGATGTTACCATTGAGACCCCAAGAGCCGCGGAGTTTGAGGAACGAGAGGATGCTCTGGTCAACATTGTCCTTGACGAAACTTTCATTGCTGACTGTCCAGCCGGCTGAAACTGAAGGGAAATATCCCCAACGGTTCTGCTTGGAGAGCTTTGATGAGTCGAATGCATCTGCACGGAAGTTGGCCTGAAGGCTGTAGCGGTTGTCATAAGAATATGACAGACGGCCGAAGTATGAGATGCTTCTGGAGACTCCCGGAGCATTGCCGATAGACTTGGTGGTGGACTCAAGACTGTTGACATAGTCGAGGTAACGGAAGTTCTCGGCATAAGCCCTCAGAATATCGGTACCTGAAGCAGAAGCGGAGACATTGTCCCAGTTATTGTCGATATATGACATACCGGCCATGGCTCCGACATTGTGTTTTCCGAAAGACTGGTTGTAGTTTACGAAGTTCTCCCACTGGTAGTACAGACCGGTATTCGCGTTTGCAGAGATGCTATACTGGTTTGCCAATGCCTGAGAGTTGGCATAATACGGCTCAGAGTAGTTGTGGGAAGTGGACTGGGAGATACGATAGCCGAGACGGGACGTGTAAGTCACGTACTTTATAGGAGTAAAGTTGGCATAGAGAGTACCGCGCACAGAGATTCCTCCGGAGTAGGAGTTGGACCTCTCCATCTGAAGCAGCGGGTTACCGCTCGGGTCAGTCTGATACTTGGACACGGCGTAATACATCCCGTTGGCAGGATCCTTCATGATGAGTTTCGGGTCTTTACCAGCCCAGTCAGCAGGACCGTCGGAGATGCTGGCGACATGAGTCGGAGTAAGAGGATCTGCGAAGATCACACCAGAAAGCAGGGATCCGTAAGAGGCTCCGGAAACAGACTTGGTATTCCACTTCTCGATGGAAGTATTGGCACCGACGGTCAGCCAGTCATAGAGCTTGTAGTCAGCATTGATCTGGGCAGAAAGCCTCTTGTAGACATCCTTCTGTCCTTTGACGATACCATCGTTGTTGAGCATATTGAGGGCTGCGAAGAAATTGCCGCGGTTGTTGCCGCCGGCGAATGTCACCGCGTGTTGCTGAGACCAGCTCGGCTCAAAGACTTCGTCATACCAGTCAGTGTCTTCACCATTATAATTGTGAGTCTTCATCAGTTCATCGATAGGCAGACCGGACATGCGCTTATAGTCAATGAAACCTTGAGCATCGAAGACCTCGGCCTTTTTGCCAAGAGACTGCATGAATGCCTTTCCATCATAGGAAACGCTCACACGTCCTTTCTCTGCAGCACCGCTCTTGGTCGTGATAAGAACGACACCGTTGCCGGCTTCAGCACCATAGATGGCAGCGGACGCAGCATCCTTGAGGATCTCCATGTTCTCGATCATGGAAGGATCAAGGTACTGGATATTGTCCACTTTAAGTCCGTCCACAATAAGAAGCGGTCCGATATTGCCGGAATTTGAAGAATAACCCCTGACACGGATTGCAGCCCCTGATCCTGGAGCTCCTGAATAATTCAGAATTTGCACACCAGCAGCCTTGCCC
>CAKUYG010000072.1 GCA_934702165.1 uncultured Bacteroidales bacterium
GGGAGAATGCCTGGATGAGCTCCGACATGCTGAAGATTTCCTGCTCCGTGCCGGGGTTCCAGCCCAGCATGGCGAGCATGTTCACAAATGCGTCAGGGAAATATCCGTCCTCGCGGTATCCACGGGAAGTCTCGCCTTCAGCATTGGTCCAGGCGAGCGGGAACACCGGGAAACCCATCTTGTCCCCGTCACGCTTGCTCAGCTTGCCGTTGCCGACGGGTTTGAGCAGCAGAGGCAGGTGGGCGAACCTCGGCATGGTCTCCTCCCAGCCGAAAGCCTTGTAGAGAAGGTAGTGCAGAGGCAGGGACGGAAGCCATTCTTCTCCGCGGATGACTTCAGTGATTTCCATCAGGTGATCATCCACGATGTTGGCAAGATGATAGGTGGGGAGCTCATCCGCCCGTTTCCAAAGCACCTTGTCATCGAGGGTCGAAGTGTTGACTTCGATATGGCCTCTGATGAGGTCGTCCATCTCCACTGTCATGTCTTCCGGCATCTTGAACCTTATGGTCCAGTCGGTGCGTGTCTGGAGCATTTCCTCTACCTGCTCGGCCGGGAGGGAGAGGGAATTCTGCATCTGCCCTCTGGTCAGATGGTTGTCGATGAAGGTGATGCCGGCGTTCTCGCTGCGGGAGCGTATCAGCTCCAGATCTTCCGGGGTGTCAAAGGCGTAGTAGGCCCACCCGCTTTCAACCAGCAGTTCCGCGTATTTGCGGTAGATGTCCTTGCGCTGGCTCTGACGGTACGGGGCGTGCGGGTGCTTCTCTGACGGAACCTCCACCACTTTCCCGTTCTCGTCAACCCCCTCGTCCGGGACAATGCCGCACCAGCGGAGAGAGTCGATGATGTACTGCTCCGCACCGGGCACGAAGCGCTGCGAGTCGGTATCTTCTATGCGGAGGATGAAGTCCCCTCCGTTCTTCTTGGCGTACAGATAATTGTAGAGCGCTGTCCTGACTCCGCCCATGTGCAGCGGGCCTGTAGGTGACGGCGCGAACCTTACTCTTGTTCTTTTCATCTTTGTATTCTTCTTATTGCCGGTACATTCTCGAGTTCGGAGAGCTGGTCTCCCTTGCCCACAATCAGGGCCGGTTTCTTGTCCGGGTCGTAGTTGAACTTGCGGATGTTGCTCTTTGTATTGAATCCGATCTGCTGGGAGCCGCTGTCCGGGGCCAGGGAGATGCCCTCCTCGCGTGCGGCGGAGTTCTTGTCGTAGACGAAGTCCTTGTTGATCATGATATAGTTGCCCATGTCCCGGGCCGGGCCTATGACGTCGGAGAAGCGCAGTCCCGTCACGATGGAGGTGATGCGGATGGTGTCCCCGATTTCAGAGGAGTCATCCCAGATCAGTCCGCGCTTGAAATTGTTGGCGCGGCCGGTGTATTCGTCTATCTTGGCGTTGATGCGGTTGAGGTCGTCCATCGTGAGGCCCTGGTCGTTCTTGCCGCAGGTGATGTTGATGAGCACCTTCTTGGCGGTCTTGAGGTCGAAGTCGTTGAGCAGGGGCGATTCGAAGGCGGCCTTGACGGCAGTTTCGATACGGTCCTTGCCCGAGCCGGTGCCGCAGCCCATCAGGGCCATGCCGCTGTCTTTCATCATGGTCTCCACGTCCTTGAAGTCCACGTTGATGTAGCCGGACTGCTTGATGATCTCCACTATGCCTCTGACTGCGGTGGCGAGTACCTCGTCGGCCTGCGGAAATGCGTCCTGTATCAGCTGGTTGCCGTAGTACTCGTGGAGCTTCTCGTTGTTGATGATAAGCAGACTGTCCACGTTTTTCTCAAGCTCGTGGATGCCGTCTATAGCCCTGGAAAGTGCTTCGTTGCCTTCGTTGAGGAAGGGGAGCGTGACAACTGCAACGGTGAGGATGCCCTTGTCCTTGGACATCTTGGCGATGACCGGTGCGGCGCCGGTGCCGGTGCCGCCGCCCATCCCGGCGGTGATGAAGAGCATCTTGGTGTGCGTGTCGAGCACTATCTTTTCGATCTGCTCCTGGCTCTCGATGGCGGCGTTGCGGCCGTTGATCGGGTTGGTCCCGGCTCCGAGCCCGCGTCCCATCTGGATCTGGGTAGGGACAGGACTGCATCTGAGTGCCTGCGAGTCAGTGTTGCACACCACGAAACTGCACCCCTTGATGCCCTGGCGGTACATGTAGCTGACGGCATTGCAGCCGCCGCCGCCCACACCGAGCACCTTGATGATGTCGTCTGATGTCACCCAGTCACTAGGGGTGATGGTGTCTATCATTGTGTCTTCCATATCTGTCTCTGTTTTAATTCATCGAGTCGAAGAGGTTTCCGACCGTCTCGTCGAACACTCCCTCGAGCTTGGAGCTCACCTTCTTGCGGAAGATGGATGTCCATGTGATCTTGTCTTTGCCTTCCTTCTTCTTTTTCTTCGGGTTCGGGGTGATCACCTCTCCTGAGACGTCGTGGCCCTGGAAGAGCTCGCCTTTGCCTTCATTGTCGAGCGCCGGTGCGTCTTCGCTTTCCTCCACAGGGGCCGATGCCTCGTCGATGCAGTTGAGGTGGCCGTCCCTCTTCGCTTCAAGTATCATACCGATGGTGGCGGCGGCGGACGTCTCCGTCACTCCGGCACAGCCGCCGGAACTGAACTTGCGTGTGCGCGGGAAACCGATGCGCACCACGTAGCCGGACATGTCCTTGAAGAGGTTCGCGAAATTGACAAGGTCTGCTCCTCCTCCGGTGAGGACTATGCCGTTGCGCAGGTTGTCGGCGAAGCCGCTCTCCTGGATCTGGAAGAGCACGGCGTCGATGATCTCCCTGGCGCGGCAGCTGATGATCTCGGAAAGGTATTTTACCGGGAGCTGCTCGTAGGTGCCGTTCTCGTCGTCGTTGATCTGGATCACTTTCTCGCTCAGGGACTGGAGCTTGTCAGGCTGGCATGCGCCGTAGGCGAGCTTGATGTTCTCGGCGAGGCGCTCGTTGAACCCGCACTCGTATTTGATGTCGGCGGTGATGCTCTTGCCGCCGAACGGGATGGAAGAGTAGTGCCTGAGAAGTCCGCCCTTGTAGATGGTGAGGGAGGTCACTCCGGCCCCGACTTCCACGAGGGCGACACCGTTCTCCTTTTCGGCCTCGGTAAGCACGGCCTGTGCCACTGCCGTAGGGATGAACACCTTGCGTGCCGGGGCTATGCCGGTGAAGTTGAGCATGGTGTCAAGGTCCGATGATGCTTTCTTGGAGCCGATGAAGATCTTGAAGTTGCCTTCGAGGTTTTCGGCTGTGACGCCTATCACGTCATCCTCGCTTGCGCAGACCAGATCGTCATCGGCGGAGAAGGACTGGGCAACTGCTCCGTAGATCTCCTCCTTGAGCTCGTCTTCGAGGGGATAACTGTCTATGGCCAGGCTCTTGAGGTTGTTGATTTCTTCCCTGGTGATGCAGGAGTATGGATCGCTGCGCCCCATCTTGGCGCTCGCCGACTCCTGGCGGATACTGTAGCGCGGGAGCCCCGTCACCAGTTGGAGTATCTTGATCCCGAGTTCGTCCTCAGCGTCCTTGACGGCCTTTTCGAGGGCTGTCGCGGCTCTTTTCGGGGCGAATACGCAGCTGTAGCGGATGCCGTCCGAAGGCACCTCCTTGTAGTAGATGATCTGCACGTCTTCTCCGTCCACTTTGGCCACGCTGAGCGCTATCTTGGAAGTGCCCAGGTCCGCAGCCGCTATGTATCTTTCTGTCTGCATATTATTTGTCTCCTGTATTTTAAGTTTACACTCTTGTAATGCCCCTCTTCCACAGAGGGCGCAATGTAGTCATAATATTTTTCAATTCCTGCGAATTTCTCCTTGAGGGAGTGCGGTTCCCCCAGTATGAACAGCTCGTCTCCCCGGCTCATCTTGAGGCCCACGTCCCCGCCGGGTCTGACGAAGATGCTGTCGGTGATGTTCCTCCATGTCCTGGAGGACTCGATGATCCCGTTCATCTCCAGCATCGAGGCGAGCCAGGCGCGCTCCTGCTCCGTGGGGGCCTCGCCTTTGTATCCGTCAGGCACATCCACAGGGATGCTGCCCGTGACGGTGCGCACGGTGGCAGTGTATGATTTGTGCAGAGGGAAGATGTAGCCGTTGGAGGCGATGTAGAAGCCTTTGTCCCCGTCCTGGAATCTCATTACCGGGGCGCGCTGTGTTATGCTTATGTGCAAGGTGCCGTCAGAGGTGGTCCACGCCTCGCTTTTCAGCACCGCACTCCTGCTTTCGATGAGCTTTTCTATCTTGGGCAGGTCCACGCTGTCGAGCCTCTGCCCTATGTAACTGCCGTAGCGGCTGTCAAGGTAGCCTTTGATGTCGTCCGCCGTCACAAACTTCAGGCTGTCTTTGAAGTGGACTTCCAGCCGGCTGCATCCCAAAGAGGCCCTGTCCTCGCGGTTGCTGTGCATGAGAAAGCCAAGCCCCGTGCAGAGCGCTGCGGCGAGGACTGAAGCTGTGATTATGCGGGCGGTGCGGTTCATCTGGCCTTCTGCTCAAGCATTGTAATGATCTGCGGTACGAAGCGGTCGATGTCCCCGGCGCCGAGGGTGACAAGCACGTCGATGTCTTCCTTCTCCAGGTAAGACATGAGCCTGTCCTTGCTGAGGAGGACCTTCTCCGGGCAGGTTACGTCCTTGAATATGATACCGGAGTCCACTCCTGGTATGGGCTCTTCTCTTGCCGGGTAGATGTCCAGCAGGATCAGCTTGTCCAGCAGGCTCAGGGAGCGTGCGAAGTCGGGGGCGAAGTCTCTGGTCCGGCTGTAAAGATGCGGCTGGAAGATGCCCGTGATCTTGCGCCCCGGGAAGATCTCCCTTATGGATGAGATGGCGCTGGCGAGCTCCGCCGGGTGGTGGGCATAGTCGTCTATGTAGGTCATACCATGGCTGTTGAAGTGCAGCTCAAGACGCCTTTTCGCCCCTTCGAAGGTGCTGATGGCGTGGCGTACTTTCTGGGCGTCAAGCCCGTAGCAGAGGCAGATGGCTGCCGCGGCTATGCTGTTATCGACATTGACTTTGCCGATTGCCCCCACACGGATGTCGCTCAGGACCCCTCCCGGATATACGAGGTCGTAGCTGTAGTGTCCGTCCTCTCCGAGCCTGAGGTTGGAGCTGTGGAAGTCCGAGGCCGCAGCGTCGATATGGTATGTGAATATCTTGGCGTGCGTGTCCTCCCCGCTCACGGGGAGGCCGAGCTTGAGGATGAGGGTCTCGCTCACCTGTGAGGCGAACTGCCTGAACGCCTCCTGCACGTGCTCCAGGTCGCCGTATATGTCCAGGTGGTCTGCGTCCATGGCCGTGATGGCGGCAATCGCCGGATGCAGCTGCAGGAAAGAGCGGTCGAACTCGTCGGCTTCCACAACTACGGTGGGAGTGTCGCTGACGAGCATGTTGGTGCCGTAGTTCCTGGATATGCCTCCGAGAAATGCGGAGCAGCCCATGCCGCTTTCGGTGAGTATGTGGGCGACAAGGGTCGATGTGGTGGTCTTGCCATGTGTGCCGGCGACGGCGAGGCATGTCTCCCCGCGGGTGAGTTCGCCGAGCATCTGCGAGCGCTTGAGGACCTTGTAGCCGTGTTCGCGGGCGTAGACCAGCTCTCCCATGTCGTCCGGGACGGCAGGAGTGTAGATGACGAGGGTGTCATCGACCTCAGCCGGGATGAAGGACGGGTCGTCAGTGTAGTGTACGCCAATCCCTTCTCCGGAGAGCTTGTCCGTCAGCTCCGAACGTGTCCTGTCGTAGCCGCTGACGGAGCAACCCTTGAATTTGCAGAACCTTGCGATGGCGCTCATCCCGATGCCGCCTATTCCTATGAAGTATATGTTCTTGTATTTCATACCAGTTTGTAGACTTCGTCAATTATCGTCTGTGCGGCGTCCATCTTGGCCAGGGCTCCCGCGTTTTTCTCCATTCTTTCAAGCCTCTCGCTGTCGCGTACGAGCTCGAGGGCTTCCCTCATGAGATTGTCCACCGCTTCGCTGTCTTTCACCATGGCGGCGGCGTCTTTGCTGACAAGGGCCATGGCGTTGTGCGTCTGATGGTCCTCCGCCACGTTGGGCGAAGGCACGAAGACGGCGGCCTTGTGCGCGGCGCAGATCTCCGAGATCGATGACGCTCCGGAGCGGCTGATCACCAGGTCGGCGGCGGCGTATGCCAGGTCCATCCTCGCTATGAAATCGCTGTAGCGGATGTCCGGGCAGCTGCGGCCCGCCATGAACGCGTCAATGCCGGATTTGTAGTATTTGCCGCATTGCCAGAGCAGCTGCACTCCTTCGCCTCCCGGACAGCCGAGGGCGATCCATGTACGCACTGCGGCGTTGAGCGTGCCGCTTCCGAGGCTTCCTCCGGTGAGCAGGATGTGTTTCTTGTCAGGATCGAGCCCGTAAAAACTGAGCCCCTCCAGCCTGTCGGCTGTGGTATACGGGTGAATGATGGAACGTATAGGGTTGCCGCTGAACACTATCTTGTCTGCTGGGAAGAACTTCTCCATCCCGCTGTATGCCACACAGATGCATCCGACCCTCTTTGCGAGCAGCCTGTTGGTGAGGCCGGCATAGCTGTTCTGCTCCTGTATCAGTGAAGGGATTCCCTTGCGGGTCGCCTGCCACAGCAGCGGGGCAGACGCGTAGCCTCCCACGCCTATGGCGATGTCCGGGCGGAAATCAACAATCACTTTGCCCGCTTTGCGCAGGCTTGCGGCAAGCCTGAACGGGAGTTTGAGATCTTCCAGTATGTTTTTTGCCGTCAGTTTGCGCTGGAGCCCGGCCACCGGCAGGCCGACTATGTTGTAGCCGCGTGCCGGGACTTTTTCCATCTCCATCTTGCCCTCGGCCCCGACGAAGAGCACCTCCGTCTCCGGGTTGACCTCCTTGAGCTTGTCGGCGATCGATATGGCCGGGAAGATGTGCCCTCCCGTGCCGCCTCCGCTGATGATGACTCTCAATTTTTTATATTCCATAATCTTCGTCGTTTGGCATTTTGCCTGATTCGAATGCGTCAAGGTCGTCCAGCCCGGCCCTGACCTCCTCGTGCATCTCCATGAGCGGCGCCGCCGCCCTCGTCTCCTTTTCGATGCGCCTCGACGCGATGCGGCTGAACGAAAGTATCACGCCGAAGGCTATGCAGAAGCAGAGGAAGGCGCTGGTGCCGTGGCTTATCAGGGGCAGGGTCTGACCTGTCATCGGGCCGATGTCCGCGTTGACGAACATGTGCAGGAAAGCCTGTCCTGAGATGAGTATGCAGAGCCCCGCCACACTGAGCTTGGCAAACTGGTCTTTGCCGCAGTTGCGTACTATTATCGATCCTCTGGCGAGCAGTGATATATATAGGAATATCACGAGCACTCCGCCGATGAATCCGTATTCTTCTATGATGAAACTGTACATGTAGTCCTCGGAAATGTCCGGGACAACGTATCTCTGGGTGCTCTGGCCAGGGCCTTTGCCGAGAAAGCCCCCCTCGTGGATGGCTATCTTGGCGCTGTACGGCTGGCGCATGGCATCGAGCGCCTCCTGGTATTCGATGCTGCCCTTGCGCGAAGAGAGGAACTGCTTCTCCCAGTCATCTTTTTCCAGTATTCTGGAGATGCCGGTGCCTATACGTTCCATATATTTGCCGTCGGAGGCCTTGTAGACAAGCACGCATATCCCCACGGCAGCCGCACCAGCGAGCACCAGCAGGGACATGTCACGGGCGCTGCCTCCGCCGAGCAGTATCACTATGAGCATGATCAGCCCTATCACCAGGGCGCTGGAGTTGCTTCCCGGTATGATCATCACGAATGTGATTATGAACGGTGCGTAGATGAATATCACTTTCCTCCACTCCTCGCTGAGCCCCCGCAGCGGGAGCGCGTCCCGTTTGAGGGCATCGATGGCGAATGATAGATACATGACCATCGCCACCTTGACCACCTCGAACACGTGCACCTGCACGGCTCCTATCTTCAGGATGCGGTATGCGCCGTTGATCTCTATGGCACGCATGAACGGGAGATGAATCCTCGTGTCCAGAAGCAGCAGCAGGATGAACGATGTCGCGAAGCCGAAGGCGCTGAAAAAACGGAAGAACTTGACACTCCGGATGTTGTACAGCCCGATTATGATGGCGAGGCCCAACAGCACCACGATGAACTGTTCTTTGACCAGGTCAACCCTGGTGGCACCCTCATCCAGAAGTCTCGAGGTGGAGGAGAACATGCATACAATAGAAAACAGGAAGAGCAGCAGCACGATGATCCAGACCACCTTGTCTCCCTCAAAGCGGTCCGCGAAATTCCAGAATGAACTCTTCTTGGCTGCCATCCTACAGATGCCTTACTGCTTCCTTGAACTGTCTGCCCCTGTCCTCGTAGTTCTTGAAGAGGTCGAAGCTGGCGCAGCATGGGCTGAGCAGTACCACGTCTCCCTCGGAGGCGAACTCCGCGGACTTGCGGACCGCTTCTTCCGCAGAGAGGCTGTCGCATATCCTGTCCTTGCCCACGATGTCCTCGAAGGCAGCATGGATCTTGGAGTTGTCCTTGCCCAGGCAGACTATGGCCTTGACCTTTTCTCGCACCAGACTGTCAAGGACGCTGTAGTCGTTGCCTTTGTCGGTGCCGCCGACTATCCATACCACTGGGCGGGACTGGCATTCGAGGGCGTACCAGGCGGCGTCTATGTTGGTGGCTTTGGAGTCGTTGATGTAGAGCACACCGCCCACTTCCATCACCGGTTCGAGCCTGTGCTCGATAGGTGAGAAGGTCCTGAGGGAGTTGCGGATCACATCATCGCTGATGCCGCTGGCCTTTGCGGCGAGTGCGGCTGCCATGGAGTTGTAGATGTTGTGCTTGCCCCCGAGGGCCAGCTCCTTGAGATAGATGTCCGTACGGCTGTCTTCGTAGCGCATCACGATCCTGTCCCCTTCGAGGCAGGCTCCCTGGGCGACTTCCTTCTCCTGGGAGAACGGGAGCATCCTGGCCTGGAGGACGATCTGGCTCAGGTGCCCGATGGTGATGGCGTCATCCGAGTCGAAGATGAAGCAGTCTTCCGGTCTGAGGTTGCGTGTGATGCGGAACTTGGCTCTCACGTAATTCTCCATCTTGTGGTCATAGCGGTCCAGATGATCCGGGGTGATGTTGGTGATGATGGCTATGTCCGGCCGGAAGGCGTAGCAGTCGTCCAGTTGGAAACTGCTGATTTCCAAGACATAGTAATCATGTTTTTCTGTGGCGACCTGAAGTGCGTAGCTCTTGCCGATGTTGCCTCCCAGTCCTACGTTGAGGCCGGCTTCCTTGAGGAGATAATATATCAGGGAAGTCGTCGTGGTCTTGCCGTTCGACCCCGTGATGCAGATTTTCTTCGCCCTGTCGAAGCGCCCGGCGAACTCGATCTCTGATATGATGCCGACTCCCTCTTCGCGGAGTTTTTTCACGATCGGAGCCGTCTGCGGGATGCCGGGGCTCTTCACCACTTCATCCGCGTTGAGGACCAGCTCCTCGCTGTGGCCGCCCTCCTCGTAGGGGATGCCCCATTCGCGCAGTGTGCCGGCGTATTCCTCTTTTATCTTTCCGCTGTCGGAGAGGAACACGTCGAATCCTTTTACTTTCGCGAGCACGGCGGCTCCTATGCCGCTCTCAGCTCCGCCCAGTAC
>CAKUYG010000073.1 GCA_934702165.1 uncultured Bacteroidales bacterium
CATGGCTGCGAAGGTGGCGTGAGGGTATTCCTGGGAGCAGTAGCCTCCTATGCGGAAGCGCGGGTGCCCTTGGTCTTCACCCTTGTACGGAGTCTCGGGGAAGACTCCGCGGAATTTCGCGATGATGCTGTCCTGCGGTACGATGAGTTCGGCGTGCGGGATGGTGGTAGGATACCAGAGGAAGAACGGTTTACCGTCCTTTACGGAGGCTTCCATGAACTTCAGGGCCTCATCATGTATCAGGTCGGCTGAGTAGGTTCCTTCTCCGTAAGGGATGCTGTCCACATTGTCCTTGAGTATCACCTTCTCCCGGTTGTCCCAGAGGTGGTCGGGGTAGTAGCTGTGGGCGAGTGTCTGGCAGTTGTAGCCGTAGAACTTGTCCACCCCCTGCTCGTTCGGGTCACCGGTGGATGCGACAGGGCCGAGCCCCCATTTGCCGAAGGCTCCCGTGGCGTAGCCTGCGTCCTTGAAGTCGTGGAAGATGGTCTGTGCGCCCTCCGGGAGCGGGAACTGCCCTTCCGGGGGGACTTTAAGGTTGCCGCGGATATATGTGTGTCCGCTGTGCGTGCCGGTCACAAGGCACGAACGGGACGGGGCGCTCACCGTGGTGCCGGAGTAGCACTGTGTGAAGCGGAGGCCGTTGCCGGCTATGGCATCGATGTTGGGTGTGCTGAAGAGCTGCTGTCCGTAGCAGCTGAGGTCTCCCCAGCCGAGGTCGTCGGCGAGGATGAACACCACGTTGGGCTTGGTCTGTACTTTTCCGCTCTGCCCGCAGCCGGCTATGGCTGTGCCGGCGGCAATGGCGGCTCCGAGTTTTGTGATTTTACTCATTATTTTGATTCAAGTGTTTTTCCGTTGTCTTTTGCTACAGCCTCTTTCCATTTCTCGGTATATCCCGGCTGGGTGAGACCGGCTGGGATGCCCTTTGAATAAGGGGAGTGAAGGAAATTGCCCTCTGCGTCCTGGGCTTTGACATTGCCGTCGATGAACTTGACGAGCAGCATCTCTTCCAGTTTTGTCCAGTCGGAGAACTGTCTCTGGGCCGTGCTGACAGAGTATTCGGTAAGGAGCCTGATGGCTTTGCTGCGCTTCCCCCCGTCGAGCATGGCCACCGCCTTGCGGTCCATTTCCGGTATGGCTACCGTCATCTGGTGGTTTTCGAACTTGTCCGCCGCCCCGCGAACTACCGGGGCCATCTGGTTGTACATCTTGTAGCAGGCGTTGGCTACGCGGTTGCACATCCAGAACTGGGAGGTGGAGCTGTAGTGGAGCATGTCTCCGTTGCCCTCGCTAAGACATTCCGGGACTTCACTGGCATTGACATATATAGGGGTGAGGTATGATGTGGCGGCATCGTCGCAGCCGAACCAGATGAGGGCGCCGACTTCGTCCGGGAGGTACCCGCGTGACTGCGCTACGAACCAGAATCCGGTCTGCTGCGTGGCGATGGCCCTCTCGTTGACGTAGGTCTTGCCGTCATACTCGAAGCTCATCGGCCTCCAGCGGTAAGGCAGGGCGTTGCCGCCCGCTCCGATGTCGGTGGTCATGTCCATAGGGGTGCCCTCGAAGTGGTCTCGCATCACATCGGCCACGTCTTTCATCGTGATTTTTCTGGACGGCTTGATGAAGAGCGGCATCTCTCCCGTGAGGTCGTATCCCATGGCGTAGTCTGTCCAGTCTGCGGCGGGGCGTGTCGTAAGGTTGCCGTCTTCGGATGTGTAGGTGAAGCTGCCGTCTCCGAGGATGTTGAATGCGGCCCAGGCCCTGGCTTCGCAGGCGCGGGCGCCGCTGAAATCGAGCGGGTTGTAGGCGTCGCGGAAGCTGAAGTCCTTGTCCTCTCCGCTGAACCAGCCTTTTTCGCGCGCGAAGCTGATCACGTCAGGGGCGTAGAGGCAGTTCTCCGGGTCGTTGAGCGGGAATCGGGTGATGCGTGCCTGATTGGCGTGCGCGCAGATGTACCCGTCAGGGATGCGCCTTGCGACCCAGACGATGCCCTTGTTGCCCTTTCCCTTGCCGACAAGGTCCATCACCCAGGCCTCCTTGGTGTCGGCGATGGAGAAAGTCTCGCCCTCGGACGGGTAGCCGTAAGTGTTGGCCAGGGAAACTATCGTCTCTATGGCTTCGCGGGCGGTGCGTGCCCTCTGGAGGGTTACGTAGATCAATGAACCATAATCCATTATCCCTTCCGGATCGGCCTGCTCCTCGCGTCCGCCCCAGGTGGTCTCGGCGATGATGAGCTGGTGCTCGTTCATGTTGCCCATGGTCTGATATGTCTTGGCAATCTGGGAGATCTGCCCGAGCGGCTTCTGGGTGTCCCATTCGTAGATGTCCAGCATGCTGCCCGGCTTGAAGCGTCCGGCAGGCGTGAAGTAGAGCTCTCCATAGAGAAGGTGCGAGTCTGCGGCGTATGAGACCATGCAGGAGCCGTCGGCGCTCGCGCCCGCCGTGATGATGACGTTGGTGCAGGCTTCGGCGCGGCTCGCATTGAGCAGCATAGCCAAAAGCAAGAGTGGCAGAATTTTTCTCATTTTATCTTTTCTTTATTAAATTTGCGGTTTGACAAGATACAAATCTATGAAATTTTTTGGGATTATCATTTTGTTGTGCTTGCCTATCTGCCTCTCGGCCCAGCAGAGCCAGACTGACCCTGAGAAGGAAGAGAAGCAGATGCGGACGGCGATAGACTCTCAGATAGAGACATATACCAGGACTCTGAAACTTGAGGACTGGCAGGTTTTCTATCTGGACTCCATCATGACCCATGACTACACAGCGATGAGGGATGAGGTGAAGTCGCTGAGCGAAGCGAAGGTGGGCAATGCCGATGCCTACCAGATGGTGCAGGACAAATGGATGGAGAAGATGTATCAGGCCTTCGACAAGGTTCTGGACCGCGACCAGTGGGCCAAGTACCAGAAGTCCGGGGCCGGAAGGGACAAGAAAGCCCGCGACAAGCGTGCCGCTAAAAGAAGATAGATTATGAACAGAGAAGATATAGACAAGGTCCTCTCCGAGCTCTCGGAGCTGAAGTGCAGGACCCAGAAGGAAGTCGAGGAGGCGCGGGTGCGTTTCCTTGGCAAAAAAGGCGTAATCACCGCACTCTTTGATGAGTTCCGTGTGGTGGACAAGGAGAAGAAGAAGGAGTTCGGGCGGACGCTCAACGAACTCAAGCAGGCCGCTCTCTCCAAGATCGAGGAGCTCCGAGACAGCGTGTCTGAAGACGGCGCGGCCGAGGGGAGCAAAGACGACCTTTCGATGCCCGGGGACCCGTACAAGCTCGGTTCGAGGCATCCTGTGTCTATCGTCCGTCAGGAGATCGTGGACATCTTCCGCAAGTTCGGGTATGATGTCGCCGAGGGACCGGAGATCGAGGATGACTACCATGTCTTCGAGGCTCTGAACTTTCCGCCGAACCATCCGGCCCGTGATATGCAGGACACGTTCTTCGTGTCTACGGGGCATCCCAATCCGCTGCTTCTCCGCACACATACCTCAAGCGTGCAGGTGCGCACCATGGAGTCCCAGAAAGTCCCTATCAGGGTCGTGTGTCCTGGAAGAGTGTTCCGCAACGAGGCCATCAGCGCCCGCGCACACTGCATCTTCCACCAGATAGAAGGTCTCTATATAGATGAGGGTGTGACGTTTGCGGATCTCAAGCAGGCCATCCTTCTGTTCGCCCGCGAGATGTTCGGGCCGGAGACACAGATCCGTATGCGCCCGTCGTATTTCCCGTTCACCGAGCCTTCCGCCGAAGTTGACGTGAGCTGCAACATCTGCCACGGCAAGGGGTGCAACATCTGCAAGGGTACCGGTTGGCTTGAGATTCTCGGCTGCGGCATGGTTGACCCGAATGTCCTCAAGGCCAGCGGTATAGACCCTGAGAAGTACAGCGGATTCGCTTTTGGCATGGGGCTTGAACGCATCGCGATGCTCAAGTGGAGGGTCAACGATCTCCGCCACTACTTCGAAAACGACATGCGCTTCCTCAAGGAGTTTGACTCCGCTCCGGAAGTTTAGATTTATAGGGTCCCGCCCGTTGACGGGGCGGGCCCTGTGTTCTTGAAACCACGTTAAAAAACAAGAAAATGTCAAAAAAATTCAGCACCAGATTCCTGGTGATGGCGGTTCTGTTTTCGGTCTGCCTGATCACCTCAAATTTCTTTGTTCCACGCGTATGGCAGGTGGGTCACCTGCCGTTGCAGCTGTCGGGGGCGGTACTCCTGTTCCCCGTTTCCTACATCCTCAACGACTGCCTCACGGAGGTCTACGGTTACCGAAAGTCGAGGCTTGTCATCTTCCTGGCTTTTGCCTTGAGCGCTTTCGTGGCTTTGATGTCCACCCTTGTCTGCCTGCTTCCGCCCCCGATCGAAGAGGGCAGCCGGGTAGTGGCGGACAGTTTCGATTCGCTGTTCATGATGGTTCCGAAGACCACGGTCGCATCGCTGCTGGCTTTTGTGCTCGGATCCAATTTCAACGCGTTCATCATGAGTAAGATGAAGGTAGCCTCGCAGGGTAAGGCTTTTTGGCTGAGGGCCATTGTGTCTTCTCTGGGAGGGGAACTTCTGGACTCCTGCATCTTCTGCCCGATTGCGTTCTGGGGGATAATGAGCCCGAAGGCGATACTCGGGATCATCCTCACCCAGGTCTGCGTCAAGACGCTCTACGAATTGATAGTCCTGCCGCTCACTTCGCTGATAGTCAAGCGCCTTAAGCAGAAGGAAGGGGAGGATACCTACGATGTCAACATTTCTTATAACCCTTTCAGATTGTCAGATATATGAGTGACAGAAGCAATGAAGGCCTGTCCGCCCTCGGGCGGAAGACCAGATATAGGGATGATTACGCCCCCGAGGTCCTGGAAACCTTCGTCAACAAGCACCAGGGCAACGACTATTGGGTGAGGTTCAACTGTCCCGAGTTCACGTCATTATGCCCTATCACAGGGCAGCCCGATTTCGCCGAGATACGGATAAGCTACATCCCGGACGTGAAGATGGTGGAGAGCAAGAGTCTCAAACTCTATCTCTTCAGTTTCCGCAACCACGGGGATTTCCACGAGGACTGTGTCAACATCATCATGAAGGACCTGATCACACTGATGGATCCCAAGTACATAGAGGTGACAGGACTCTTCACCCCTCGCGGGGGGATATCCATCTATCCTTATGCCAATTACGGGCGTCCCGGGACCAGATATGAGGCTTTGGCGGAGAGCCGCTTCGCCTCGCACGAGTAAGTTTCATCGTTTTTTCGTATATTGCTCCCCGGCTTGGCCTTTGTGCTGTGCCGGGGATTTAGTTATTGTATTATATGAAGAAAAGTCTAATGCTGTTTGCGCTTCTCCTGCTGTCTGCCGGAGGGGCTGTAGCCCAGAAGAAGCCGCTTGACCACGATGCCTACGATTCGTGGCAGAGGGTGTCCGCCCTCAGGCTGTCAAACGATGGGAGTCTGCTTGTGTGGCAGGTCTCGCCGCAGGAGGGGGACGGATACCTTGTGCTCCGCAATCTCAAGACGGGTAAGGAAGTCACTATCGAGAGGGCTTCCGGCTTCGACATGAGCGAGGCCGCCGATTTCGGGGTCTGTAAGATCAGCGCGCCGTTCGCTCTGACACGTCAGGCCAAGATTGACAAGAAGAAAAAAGACGAGATGCCCAAGGACACCATAGCCTGCATCAACCTGCGGACTTTTGAGATGACCCGCATCCCGGACGCTTCCTCGGCCGAGCTCGGCTTCGACGCCGCCCCGTTCATCTTCGTCAGCCAGGAGGTAAAAGACAGAAAGGACACCAAATCCCTGCTTGTCCTCAGCACCGCCAGCGGAGACATCGATACCCTCAAGAACATCGCTTCATTCGAGGTGGCCAAATCCGGAGACAAACTTGCAGTCGTCACAGGCAAGGAGAAGAAGGACTCACTCTCCAAGAACTCCGTCGCGGTGTATGACCTCGCTGCCGGCACCGTCAAGGAGCTTGCCGAGGGAGGTAAGGCCTATGGCGGACTCTCTTTCAATGACATGGGAGACAAGCTTGTCTTCCTCTCCACCGACCAGGAGGAAAAATTTGACGGTACGCCGAGATATTCCGTATGGCTCGGAGAGGAGAAGGTCCTGAAGAAGGCTACGCGCCGCACTCCGGCTGTCAAGGAGTTCAGCGCATCGGTTGTCGTGCCGGGTGATTGTGCTTCGCTGCCTGAAGGATGGGTGATATCCAAGACTGCCAGGCCGCGCTTTTCCAACAAATCTTCCCGTCTGGTGCTGAACCTTTCCGAGTATTTCCCTCCTAAGGACACTACGCTCGTCTCTTTCGAGACCGCCGGGCTTGACATCTGGAATTGGGACAGTTATACCCTTCCTCCTATGGCTAAGGCCGCTGCCCGTCCGCAGACCAGGACCGCAGTGGTCAATCTCTCTCCTGCTTCGGATCTGCTTGTGCTCTCCGCCAACGCCAATGACCGGATAAATTTCTTCGACGGGGCCGAGGGCGATTACGCCATATCCCGGGATTCAGACCCTTATATGCTTGAGTCCCTGTGGGCTGTCAACAACAAGTCGGACTACTATATGGTGGATCTGCGTGATGGAAGCCGCCGTCCGCTCAGGGATGCCCTGGAGGGGACTACAGCCATTTCCCCTTATGGCAAATACATGGCCTGGTTCGATCCTAAGGACGGGGACTGGTACAGCTGGAACCTGTCCACCGGGGAGATGGTCAACCTTACCGGAGTCCTGGACGTGGCCTTCTTCGATGAAGAGGACGATCACCCTCTCGGCTGTTTCATCCCTGTCTCATACCCGCGCTGGATCGGCAAGGATGAAGCCCTGCTGATAGGGGACCGTTATGACATCTGGAAATTCTCCCCGGACGGCAAGAAGATCGAGAACCTTACCAGCGGGCAGGGACGCAAGACCCATGTGCGCTACGAGATCCTTGACATCGGCCGCCATAACGACCCTTACCTCTACCAGAACCCGATGAACTTCCCGAAGAAGGGCAAGCTCTACCTCACAGCTTTCAATGAGGACACTTCCGAGAACGGATACGCCATTGCCAACCTCGCCAAGCCTTCAGTTCCTCAAGGATTTACGGATAAATGGTCTTTCTCTTCGACCATGAAGGCCCAGGACGCCGGGACGATAGTTTACCTCAAGGGCAACTTCCGCAACCCGATGAACCTCTACGTCACGCAGGACGAGTGGAAGACCTCGGACCGCCTCACGGACCTCAACCCTCAGCAGGCGGACTACATCTGGGGAGACGTGCAGCTGGTGCATTGGAACGCCTATGACGGCACTCCGCTCAAAGGCCTGCTCTACGCTCCGGACAACCTCGACGCTTCCCGCAAGTACCCTATGCTGATCTACTTCTACGAGAAGAACTCCGAGACGCTTTACAACTACATACAGCCGGCTCCGAGCCGCTCGATAATCAACATCCCGTTCTACGTCAGCCGGGGCTACGTGGTCTTCGTGCCGGATATCGTCTATAAGGACGGGCATCCGGGGGAGAGCGCCTACAACTGCATCTGCTCCGGTGCCGAGGCCATGTGCTCCCAGTTCGGGTTCATCGACAAATCGAAGATGGGAATTCAGGGCCAGAGCTGGGGCGGATACCAGACGGCCTACCTTGTCACCCGCACGGACATGTTCGCCGCAGCGGGAGCCGGAGCTCCGGTGGGTAATATGACCAGCGCCTACGGCGGAATCCGTTGGGAATCAGGCAACAGCCGCATCAGCCAGTATGAGCACGGGCAGAGCCGCATCGGCAAGACCCTCTGGGATGAAGGCGGGCTGGACCTCTACATCGAGAACTCCCCGGTATTCTTCGCGCCGAAGGTGAAGACCCCTGTGCTCATCATGCACAACGATGCTGACGGTGCTGTGCCATGGTACCAGGGCATAGAGTTCTTCATGTCTCTCCGCCGCCTCGGGAAACCGGCATGGCTGCTTGAATACAACGACGAGGCCCACAACCTCAAGGAGCGGCGCAACTGCAAGGACCTCTCCCGCAGGCTTCAGCAGTTCTTCGATTACTATCTGCAGGGCGCTCCTGAGCCTGCCTGGATGAAGACGGGCATCCCTCACCAGCGCAAGGGCAGTTATTTCGGCTTCGAGGCTGCGGAATAATTTTATAAGTTGCTTTGATTCCGGGCTTAGGGTTTCCCTGGGCCCGGATTCTTGTTGTTATCGGTCTGAAGATGTGCCGGCAGACGTATTATGCGGGAAAGATGTCCGGGCCTGATGTCAATCTCTAAAATTCGATCTACGAGATATTGTTTACCATAGCGCGGACAGAGAAGGTATAGTTTGGAGTTTGATACGACAGCGTCTTGATGTAGGATATATGCGGAATTTTCTTTGGTAGGCTTCGATGATATGTATGCCATATTCTGCCCGTAAAATTCAGCACCTGACAGGTCAATTTCTTTTTTGAGTTGCCCATTCGGTGAATAAAGCCGGGCGTAGGGCAGCATCATATAGATTGCCAACAGGCTTTCTCCATAGTTAAGCACGCTGCAGGTGTTCATTATGGAAGTTTTCTTGTCCGAGCCGAAGCGGCGAAGTTCTCCGAAGAATCTGTCCCCGTCCGGAGAGCAGCATACGATGAGGCTGTCGGCATTGCGCAGCGGCATCCGGTATATTTCACCCTTTGCATACCAGCGGTAATCATCGGGAAGAAATTCTATGGCTCTCATCCCCAAATATCCATCTGTCCCATAACTCTTTATCGCTTGAGAAGGGACATCCGCGATCAGGACGCTGTCATCTTCCAATGCAAACGAAAAAGGGGCAAGCAACTCTCCTGGACCTCGTCCTCCGCTGCCGAACAATTGCAGATCCGTGAAGTCTTTGCTGAGCGAAAGCACTTGCCGTCTGTCAACGTCCAGAGCATATAGTCTGTCGCCGGATAGAGTCAACTGCCGTAAGTCGGAGAAGAAAGAAGAATCCGGCAGTGCTGTGATGTGGGTCACTTCCTCCGCCTCCACTTCCTGTGTGGTATTACGGCTTTGACAAGCGGTCAGACTTAATAAGACTAGCCCGATGTAAATTCTGTGCGTTCTCATTTAACATTCGGTTGTGTTTCCGTCACAGGTCACAGAATATCCAGTACGTGAGCATTCTGATAGGTGTTGAACAAGATATTTCCCCTTTTCTGTAAAGATAATTTATTGTATTAATAAGACAATGGTATTTAAATTATTTTGTTTAATTTTTCTTTGAAGGTGTATTTCGCCGGACAAACTGCTCTTTCACAAGGATTTTTTGTGTGCTTGCAGTGGGGCGATGTGCTTTACATAGCGAGGTGGCGGATAACGCTCTGATTTCCAATTGATAAACGGGATCGCCTATGCGCAAAAACCGTATAAGGTAAAACGTTATTTGACTGTTATTCAGATAGTTATCTGCCACCGAGCGTCTAATCGAATAGGGTGAATTCCGGAGGGTCGCGTCAGCGGCGCGGCGGAGCGTCAGCGAGTTCGCGAAGCGAATGAGCAGCGAAGGCGCCCGGC
>CAKUYG010000074.1 GCA_934702165.1 uncultured Bacteroidales bacterium
GGATAAGAGGCCCTTGGCCGAAATTGCGCACAATTTCAAACAGGAAAAGCGCACGCAGGTACTTCGCTTCAGCCACTCTCTTTGCGAGAAGCGACGCATCCATACCGTCACGCGGATCCGTCTCTTTGGTGATTACGGAAGAAGCACGGCCGATGGCGGCGTTTGCATTCTTGAGTGCGGCATACAGGGCATCCCAATAGGCGCTCACTGTCGCATTGTCGCTATAGTAGGTGACATACTGGTTGAGTTGGTTCGTGGAATTTCCGTTGTTCTGTGTCGAAATGTCCGTCCCGAGCTGGCTCAAAGAGTACCAGGTGGTTGTGTTGTATATGCTGGCGAGACTGTTGTAGGCACCGCGCACAAGGCTCTCATATCCGGCAGGCGTAGCGAAGTATGCCTCAGCCGACTGGTTGGAGATGTTTTCCTCATCAAGGAAAGACGAGCAGGATGACAAGGCGGAAGCCATGGCGACAAGCGCGCCGATAAGAATGTATTTTGTTTTCATCTCATTCTGAAATTAAAATCCGACATTGACTCCGAAGATGAGGTTGCAGGTCATGAAATCCGAAGAGTTGATCGATACTGTCATCTGCTCCGGATTGAAGCAGTACCTGTCACACCAGATATACGGATTCTGGACTGTCGCATACACGCGGAGGTTGCTGAGTTTCAGCTTGTCAAGTACCTTCTTGTCAAAAGTATATCCGAGAGAAGCGTAGTTGAACTTCACGAAATCGGTCTTTGAGAGACGATGCGAAGATGTGGCCATATTCTCATTGTTGCTCCATGTGGCACTGCGGTAATTGGCGTAGATACCGGCATTGCTCGGCTGATGCCTTTCATTGGACGGATTCTCCGGTGTCCAGTAATTTCCTTTCAAGTTGTTGAAGTTCTGGGTATTGCCCTCAAGAGCGTAAGAAACATAGAACTGGTTCCTCATCTTTGCCCCGCTCTGGAAAGACATCTGGAAAGAGAGGTCGAAATTCTTGTAGCGGAAGGTGTTGGTCATACCTCCGGTCCAGTCGGGAGTGCGCTTGCCGTTTATCACACGGTCAGCATCGGTGATCTTGCCGTCCTTGTTGAGATCGAGCGGCTTGTACTGTCCCGGGATGCAGCCGTACTTGGCAGCTTCCTCGGCCTCGTCAAGCTGCCAGATACCGACGGTCATGAGGCTGTAGTTGATATCGATAGGCTGGCCGATGATCCAGAGATTCTTGTAGTCGCCCTCCATACCCTGAAGAGACTCGCCATAAGTGGAAAGATCCTCCTTGAACTGGAGATCAACGATCTCGTTGCGGTTGTAAGCGAAGTTCAGCTGGGTCACCCAGGAGAAGTCGCTCGTGCGGATGTTCTCTGTATTGAGAAGAACTTCGACACCGGAGTTGCGTACCGAGCCCACATTTGCCTTGACGGACTTGTAGCCCGAAGTGGACGGAATGGTCTTGTTCATGATGAGGTCGGAGGTGAGACGGTTGTAGTAGTCCACAGAACCAGAGATCCTGTCCTTCAGGAAGCCGAAGTCAACACCGACATTGATTTCACTCGTACGCTCCCATCCAAGATCGAGATTTCGCAGGTTGTTAGGGACGTAAGCCGTGCTCGTGGAGTTGCCGAAAGTGTAGTACAGCACGCTGCTGATCGAGCCTTGGGTCTGGTACGGGGAGACGTTGTCGTTTCCGGTCTGACCGTAGCTCAGACGGAGCTTGAGATTGTTGACCCATGAGAGGTCTTTCATGAAATCCTCCTGCGTCACCCTCCATGCAAGGGCCACGGAAGGGAAGGCGCCCCACTTGTGTCCGGAAGCCAGCTTGGATGAGCCATCGTAGCGGACGCTGGCAGAAAGATAATACTTGTCAGCATAGACGTAATTGGCCCTGAACATATAAGACATCAGGCTGTACTTCGAATAACCTGAAGTAGCGGAATTTTCCTTGGCACCGCCCTTGAGATTGTACCACAAAGAATTGTAGCTCAACCCGTTTCCAACGCCGCGAAGAGCCTCGTACTCGTTCTGCGCCATCGAGAAGATGCCGGACACGTCAAATCTGTGCACCCCGATCTCCTTGCGGTATGTGATCTGGTTGTCCCACACCCAGTCGGTGGTGGAGTTCTTGGCGTAGTTGCTGGTGGCATCATTGGTGCCCTTATTGGCCTTTGTATAACGGCCCCTGTACTGCCCGATCTCGGCTATACGGATATTCGGGGAGAATGTGGTCTTGAGAGACATCCCCTCAAACGGGAGGATTTCCAGGAACGCATTTCCGAACATGTTGTAGGTCTTTGTCCTGTTGGTCTCGTTCTGCTGGGTGACAAGGGCATTGTACTGCCCGTTGGAGTATGCCCACTCTTCTTCTCCGGTTATGAGGTTGGTCGGATGATAAGTCGGGCGGAGACGTACAGCATCCTGAAGAAGATCGGAATTGCCCGTGTTCCTCAATGAGTACGTCCCGTACATGTTCACGCCGAACTTGAGATAATCCACAGGCTTCACGTCGATGGCTGCCCTGACATTGTATCTGGAATATTCCTGAGGGTCAATCATTCCGTCCTCGAAATAGTAACCGGTTGAAAGTGAGTATGTCGCTTTTTCGCTTCCGCCTGATGCCGAGAGAGTATGATTCGTCATCGTGGCCGGATGGGAGATGGCGTCCACCCAGTCGAAGTAGTTGTGGTCTTGGATGGCCTTGAGCTCGGATGCAGTGAAGATCTCGCTGTCCGGGGCATACTCGTAGGTCGTCTTGTTGCGCTTCGCCTCGCGGGCGATCTGCACATACTCGTCACCGGACATCATCTCCGGCATGTTGGTATACTGGCGTACTCCGACGTAGCCGCTGTAGTCGATCTTGACACCGCCGGCCTTGCCGCGCTTGGTGGTGACGAGCACAACGCCGTTGGTGGCACGTGAACCGTAGATGGCAGTCGAGGATGCGTCCTTGAGGATGTCGATGCGCTCGATGTCGTCAGGGTTGATGCTCGAAAGGGATGCGCCCTGCACGCCGTCCACCACCACGAGCGGAGACGTGCTGCCGCTGATGGTGTTGAGACCTCGGATGAGGATGTTGTACTCTCCGCCCGGTTTGCTGTTGGAGCGCTGGATCTGTACACCCGGGAGGGTTCCCTGCATTGCGCCGACAGCATCGGCCATGCCGCCCTTGACGAGGGCATCGTTGGACACGGACCCGACTGAACCGGTAAGGTCTATCTTTTTCACGGAACCATACCCCACCACGACGGTCTCTTCGAGGAGGGTGGAGTCTTCGGTGAGCCTGACGGTCATGCCGTCCTTGAGTTTGGCGTGCGCGTCCTGGTAGCCCAGGATGCTGACAATAATAGGAGTGCCCTCGGCTGCGCGGATGGTGAACTTGCCGTCAAGGTCGGTGGAGACTCCGTTGGACGTCCCTTCGACGATCACGGCCGCACCGGCCACGGGATTGCCTCCCGCGTCGATGACCTTGCCCGAGAGCGGACTCTGCGCAAACGCCTCCATGCACGGCAGCATCAGCGCCGCGGAAAGTATCGCGATCAGAGTTTTCTTGATTGAGATCTTCATACTCTTTGGTTTTTGAAGTGTTAATTTGATATGGTTTTGAGCCTCATCAAGGCTTCAATATAATAATAATCCGCATAACTGATAGACGCATCGATCTCATACCCGTTCGGCTTGTGGCCGGTGGCGTGGAGAAGGAAGGCCGAGCACTGGTCCCCGGCACGGTACGGAGCCGCAGAAAGGGTCTTGAGCGTGCGCTCCGCCTCTTTGAGATAGCGTTTGGCCTGATCTTTCGGGAGATAGCTCTGGAGCTCGAGGAGAGCAGAAGCCACGATGGCTGCCGCCGAGCAGTCCCTCGGCTGGTCAGGGAGCTGTTCCCCCGCCTCGAAATCCCAATACGGGACCCCGTCCTCCGGCAGGCGTGCCAGGTAGGTTTCAGTGGCATGCACGGCAGTGTCCAGGAAACGCTTGTCCTTGGTGAAACGGTAGGCCATGGTGAACCCGTACACGGCCCAGGCCTGTCCACGTGCCCACATGCTCTCATCCTTCCACCCCTGATGGGTGTGGCCGGCGAGAAATTCTCCCGTGTCAGGATCGAAAACGGTCACGTGGTATGTGGACCAGTCCTCACGGAACTGGTATTTCATCGTAGTCTCGGCGTGGCGGAAAGCAATCTCGTACAGATCCGGGCGGTCGCAGTTCTGTGCCACCCAGAACAGGAGTTCGAGGTTGAGCATATTGTCTATGATGGTGTTGTGCCTCCAACCCATCTTCTTGACCATGTTGGGCCAGGAGAGGATGGATCCGACCGTGGGGTTGTAGAGCGTGGCGAGAGAGTCCGCGGCGCTCACCAGGGCATCGAGATACTTCTTCTCCCCCGTGATGCGGTAGGCGCTGCCGATGCTCGGCATCACCATGAATCCCACATCGTGGCTGTGCGGCGTGCGGTATGCGACCGGCATGATGGCATCGGTGACTTTCAGCGCGTTGTCCCGGAACAGGGTGTCGCCCGTACCCTCATAGAGATACCAGAGCTCACCGGGCCAGAACCCGCATGTCCAGCCGCCCGGACGCGTAAATTTCCAGGTGGACGAACCCGCGTCCACGGAATTCGGGATCATATCCGGAGATGAAACAACTTCCAATGTCCGGGCGGCCTGCTTCGCACAGTAATCTATCGCCGACTGCACAGGGGATGTGCACCCCTGCGCGGCAGCGAACCAACCAATAATATTAACCAAAATCAGAATCCTTTTCATATTCTCTTTAACTATATTGCATCTTTACGGTCTGGCGGACATCCCGGCGGGCGCGGAAGATGTGGTTCTCCACTGTCCGGCGGCTGATCTCGAGGCTGTCGGAGATGTCCGGCACGGACCAGCCGCGATGGACATACAGCACAAAGACCTCGGCCATCTTGGCGGGCATCTTCCTGATGCAGTCCGCCTCTATGCGCTCCAGCTCGTCCGCAGCCACCTGTTCGTCCGTCACACGGCTTGAACGCTGGGCGTGCCCGGCAAAATACTCCTGCGCCTTGCGTATGCTGGCATGATGCCTGAGAAAATCGATGACCTGGTTGCGCGCGATCGTGTACACCAGACGCGGGGCCTGCTCCCTGTCGATCTCCGCCCCCGAGGTGAGCAGCCGGACGAAAGTGTCCTGCGCGAGATCCTCGGCATCGGCCTGACGACCATCGCCTATACGACGGAGAATGTAACGTCTGACGGCATCATACATTTCGGTGTAGATGTCGGAGACAAGCTTATCCCTGTATGTGAGAAGACAGTCCATCGTGCCATTAATCGTGTGGTGCAAAGATGGGAAGTCGGAGCCGTACGTACGTTCACAATATTGCACAAAAAACGGGACATTCCGTAACATGCCCCGTCCACAACGCCGCAGAACAGCGTTTTTTCAATGACAGCCTACTGCATGGCCATGACATCCTTTATGAAGCCAAGCAGGACGGCGCTGTATTCAGGATCATCCTCCGGAATGCCGAACGAAGCGGTGATGAAGTGCTCGTCACCGTCCACCACATAAGTCCTCAATTTCGAAGTGGCCGATTCGGCACGGGCAAACAGTTTCTCGAAGCACATGAACGGTACCTGTGAGTCCCCCCTGCTGTGCATCAGCAGTGCCGGGCGCCCGTCAAGATGCCCGATCGCCTCATATGGGGTGGCACGGAAAGCGTTGACCCCGAACTTGGAGCTTGCAGCAAGAGCGGATGTGAGTTTCAAGGGCTCCGCCAGAAACGGAGAAATGAACCGCCCGGCATGCCAGGAGATAAAATCCTGAAGAGAGGAAAACGCAGACAGGGAAATCAGGGCATCGATGTCCCCGTTCTCCGCGATTGACCGTATCGCGACCGCAGCCCCCATGGAAAGGCCCATGACTATTACGGGCAAACCCGGATAACGGCTCTTGATGTAGTCCGTGACAGCTTTGACATCAGCAGTCTCCTGATAGGCAAGGCATATCCGCTCTCCATCACTTGCCCCGTGGCCGCGGACTTCCGTCAGAAGACTGACAAGCCCCAGTGACCTGAAAGAACGCACATGGCCGTAATACGCCGTGACCGACGGGTTCTCTATACCTGTAAGGCAGATGATAACACCCTTCGGGGCCGCCTCCGGAGTGATTTCAAGGGTTTGGATACGGTAGCCGTCAGATGTCAGCAGCGACAGAGTATCTGGAGCCGGGAGACCGGCCTCAGCGGCATCATAGACACGACGATAATCGACATGCTTTTCACATAAGATATGCAGAACCACGACCGCACCGAACGTGATGACAAACAGGTAGGCGGATACCAGACCGATCAATGTCCATTTCATAACTTTCGATTTCATGGCCGCAAAGTTACTTAAGCATTCCCCCACGACAATGGAAGGAATATGGACAATGTCAGAATGTAATCACCTATCTATAAACACATTACGCCATAAGTCCATGGACAAGCCCCTCCTCGTCCCGCAGGCAGGGGTATCTTTCACGATGACAGTTCACCCGATTTTCGACAAGGGATTTGACGGACCTGTCTGCATCGCGATCCAGAGCCCGAAGAATCTGTCGGAAACCGAATACGTTTTCTGGTTCATGGTCACCAGCTCCTTTTCAAGAAGTTTCTTCGCGGCAGCTTGAACCGAACTCGCCGAAGACAGGCTGTGTCGACGTATGAATGCAGAAGAAGTGATTGCTGAAGCCTCGCCGTCAAGTGCTATCGCATAGAGGAGCTCTTTCTGTTTCTCCGGCACATTCGACAGTATCTCCCGGAACACGGTATCGTATGAATCGATGAGCGCGCTTATAGCTGTACGGATAGTGTCCATAGTACATGAATCCCCTTGAGGAGTATCGGCAAACGACTCGTTGAAAGTTTTCTGGACATAGAATGTATGTCCTCCAAAGAAATCGTATACGGCTCCTGCTTCGCTCTCGGCAATGCTCTTTCCGAACTTGCTGAAGTTCCCGACTATGAAACGGACATATTCATCTCGCGCTATCGCCTTCAGTTCAAGCACGTCCGCACTCCTGTAAAACGGATGGTTCGACGAGAGGAACATCTCTTGCATCATATGCCTCTCGCTTCCGGCAAAGATAAAGTGGCAGTTTCCGCAATTCTGGATATGGCCGCGAAGAAGTGCCTCGACATTCTTTTCCGGATATTTGGCTATCTGCTGAAACTCGTCTATGGCGATGATGCAAGGCTTGTCCGCATCTTCCAAATAACGGAAAATCTCATCAAGCATAAAATCCGGCCGTTCAATGTCCCCCAGTTCTATGCTGAACACAGGAAGCCCGGTAGCCGGGTCAAATCCGAATTTACCGCTGATTGACTTGAGTGTCTGGAGGAAGAATGTAGCCATCTTGCGGCTGCGCGGCTTAAGCGTCTCATATATTGCTTTGCCGAGTACATACGTGAATTCCCGCAGGCTTGAGGTGTGGAGGATATCTATAAAAAACGTATAGTAACTGTCACAGATCTCATCTTTCCCGAAACAGTAGCGTATCAGACCCGTCTTCCCCATACGCCTTGGGGATATGAGAACCATATTGTTACCGTTGATGACAGATTTTACAAGCCGCGCGGACTCCGTGACTCTGTCACAGAAATATTCCGGTTCCATCTTACCGGAAACGATGAACGGATTAATATTCTTGGCCATGGTATATACGTTTTATTGCAAATGTAATTATTTAAAACGCATAATGCAAATCAAATAATACCACAATGCATCACAGCCGCCTCTTTGCAGGCTGGGAGAGCTTCTCACGGTGGCTACACGGTGACGATCCGGTGGCGGATAACTGTCTGACTATCAAGCAAAAGAGGACTTCGCCTCCCCGCAAATCAGCATAGGCAAATAAGCTTTCTCATTGACAATCAGCTTATTATCCGCCACCTGCCAAATCAAGAAAACACTCTCTTTCTGTGCAATCTGATACGTCAAGAGCAGGGAAAGGTGCCGGGGAAAGGTAGGGGTAAAAACAGCCGAAAACAGCCCAAAATACCCCAACCTCCGCGCCGGGAGGAAAGTTGGGAGATGCAGCACTGCCGGCGCACTCGGGCGCCTCAACTTCTGTCGGCTTTCCAGCCGTCAACGGTGCGGGTCTGGGAGGAGAAATTGATGCCGAGTTTGATTATCTCCTTGCCACTTGAGAGGAACGGCCTGTCGTAGCCCTTCGCCTCTATCTGTTTCAGTGCTTCTTCCGGCGAGAGGTCGCGCTTCAGTTCGATGATATAGACATATTTGTCGGTGTCAAAGACTATGTCTATCCGCCCGTTGGAGGTGCGGTACTCCGTCTTGACATAAAGTCCCATCATCTTGAGCATCACGGACATCGTGTTCTGAAAATAAAGCTCCAGGTCGCCCTGAATCTCGTAGCTGTTGTCCGAGAGGAACGAGGTGAACCGGTCCATGAAGCCCTGCACGTCGCCTTTCTCAATGTCGCGGACAAACTGGTACACCGAGAATTCCCCCTGAATCAGGGCAGGAGCATACAACTGGCTCAGTGAGTTCAGAAAACCGGCCTTGACCTCCTCATTAGGATAATCGAGATTGTAGGTTTTGAAGCGTTCATCGTAGCACGTGATGGTCAGGTAGCCGGTCTGGTACATCAGAGTTATCGGCGCCGGGGCCACGTAGTTCGCTCCTGTCAGTGTCTCTACCGGAACATCATCTTTTGAGATGTTGTCCAGGTTACATTTGATCTGCTTGAGGTAGCGGACAAGGAATGTCGGGGTACCGGTCTCGAACCAGTACATGCGGAACCTGTTTGCCTTGAACGTATTAAGCAGGCTGAAAGGATTATAAACCCCTGAAGCGCTCTCATTGAAATGATAGCCGTCATACATCGTCTTGAGCTTGGCGTAGCACTCCTCCCGGCTCATCCGGCAGGCTTCGGCCAACTCCGTCACGCTCCCGTCGAAGTATTCCTTCAACTCCGACTCCGACACGCCGCAGATGTCCGAAAAACCAAGATCCATCGAGATGTCGTTGAGGTTGTTGAGTCCGCTGAATATGCTCATCTTCCCGAGTTTGGTGACTCCCGTGAGGAAGGCGAAACGGATGAACTCGTCCTTTCCCTTGATGACGCTGTAGAAGCCTTGAAGCTCGCGGCGGAACGCATCCATGAGAACCTGGTCGTCGATGTTGTCCACTATCGGCTTGTCGTATTCGTCGATGAGGATCACCACTTTGCGCCCAGTCTTGCGGTATGCAGCGTCGATGACGGCCTTGAATCTGGCTGCCGGCTCAGTGAATTCTTCGTCCTTACCGTACGTCCTTTCCCATCCCGACAGGTGAAGGGTCAGATTCTCCCGCAAATCATCCACCGAAGTATACCTGCTCCCCGTCAGATCCAGATGCAGCACCGGATACTCGAGCCACTCTTTCTCCAGCGCCTCCATGGCCAGACCCTTGAAAAGTTCCTTTCTACCACGGAAATAAGCTTCCATCGTCGAGACAAGAAGGCTCTTCCCGAAGCGGCGCGGCCGGCTCAGGAA
>CAKUYG010000075.1 GCA_934702165.1 uncultured Bacteroidales bacterium
GGCTGACCCTCCGTGGAGCATAGGGGGATCGAACCCCTGACCTTCAGATTGCGAACCTGACGCTCTACCAACTGAGCTAATACCCCGTGTCCCGGGGACTGGACCCCGGCTGAAACGGCCCGTGCCAGGCCGATTATGAATCTATATTGACAAGATGCTCAGCACATTGATGAGCTCCCTGTCGATAGGCTTGTCCATCTTGATGGCCCGTGAGAAAGGAACATAAACTATCTGGTCATTCTTGATGCCCACCATCACATTCCTCTGGCCTTCCTTTAGGGCCTCGATGGAGGCGACCCCGAGACGGCTGGCGAGAATCCTGTCGTAGGCGGTCGGCGTGCCTCCGCGCTGCAGATGTCCGAGGATGGATACTCTCACGTCATACTCCGGATACTCCTTGCGCACACGCTCCGCGTAGTGCATGGCACCGCCATCCTTCTCGGACACGAGCACGATGCTGCTGTTCTTGCTCTTGCGGATACCGCGCCCGATGAAAGTCGCAAGCTGGTCGATGTCGGTATTGTCCTCAGGGATGATGGCGGCCTCAGCACCTGAAGCGATGGCGCTGTTCTGCGTGAGGAAACCGGCGTCACGTCCCATGACCTCCACGAAGAAGATGCGGTCGTGGCTTGTCGCCGTGTCACGGATCTTGTCCACGCACTGCATGATGGTGTTGAGGGCAGTATCATAGCCTATTGTCGAATCCGTGCCGTAGAGATCGTTGTCGATCGTGCCCGGAAGCCCGATGATAGGTATGTCGTATTCGCTGGCGAAAATCTGCGCGCCGGAAAGCGAACCGTTGCCTCCTATGATCACGAGGGCATCGATACCGAATTTCTCCACATTGTCGTGGGCTTTCTTCCTCCCTTCCGGGGTACGGAATTCGTTGCTGCGCGCTGTCTTGAGAATTGTGCCTCCGCGCTGTATTGTGTTGCTGACGCTCTCGGTGGTGAGCTCCTTTATGTTGCCCATTATCAGGCCTTCATATCCGCGGTAGATGCCGTAGACTTTCCAGCCCTCGAATATGGCGGCTCTGGTGACCGCCCTGACGCAAGCGTTCATTCCTGGGGCATCGCCCCCGGATGTGAGAACTCCTATGGATCCGATGTTCATATCAAACTCAATTTTCCGGCGCAAATATATAAAAATTCTTGCTAACTTAGCAAAATCATGAAAAAGTATCTTCTTATCCCCGCGGCGGCTTTTGCCGTCCTTTGTCTCGCCTCCTGTGGGCAGAATGGTGAGACCGCCACAAAGAACGATGTGCAAAACCCTGTTATCGAAGCGATAATGAGCCGTCGTTCCATCCGTAAATATAAAGACATTCCTGTAGAAAGGGAGAAACTCCAGCTCATAGCCGAGTGCGGCGTGAACGCCCCTAACGGAATGAACGCCCAGAGATGGGAGGTGCGTATCGTCGACAATGCCGAGACCATTGCCGCCGTTTCCGAGGAGTATAAGAAGGCCAATCCGCAGATTGCCGAACGTGACCCTGATTTCAAGAACATGTTCCGCAACGCCCCGGCAGTCATCAGCATTGCTGTCCCGACAGGGGATGACGGTGTCAATGCAGGGCTTATGGGCGAAAACATGATCCTCGCGGCCCAGTCTCTCGGGCTTGGCACTGTGTGCCTCGGAGGTCCTGTGAATTTCTTGAAGAACAGCGATGCCGGCAAGGAGTTCATCAAAAAGCTCGGCTTCAGCCAGGACTATTCACTTCTATATATGATAGGTGTGGGCTATCCCGATGAGACTCCGGACGCGAAGCCGAGGGATCTGAGCAAAATCAGATTTGTCGACTAGATGATCACAAACGCGCAGATAAAGTACATCCGCTCGCTTCGTGAAAAAAAGTTTCGCGAAACGAGCGGAGAGTTTGTGGTGGAAGGGGAGAAGATGGTGAAGGAAGCCCTTCAGTCCGGATTCCAGCTTGTAGGGGTTTGGCGTCTGGAGGACATCGGCGAGAATGCCATGTCCCGGATAAGCCAGCTCTCCAGTCCTTCCCCGGTGCTCGCCGTGCTGAAGATCCCCCGTTCTGGGTCTTTGCCTCAGAAATTTGAAAGGGGGCTTTATCTTGCGCTTGACTCTGTCCGCGATCCGGGCAATCTCGGCACCATCATCCGCATCGCGGACTGGTTCGGGGTGGGGACGGTGTTCGCTTCTCCGGACTGCGTCGATACATACAATCCGAAGGTGGTGCAGGCTTCCATGGGATCTGTGTTCAGGGTCAAGGTCATGACTGCGGATATTCCGCAGGTCTGCGCTAAATTCAGAGAAGAGGGAATGGATGTCTATGGGACGGTGCTTGACGGGGCGGATATTTATAAGGAACAATTTGTACCTGAAGGACTTGTGGTGATGGGCAACGAGTCCGTCGGCATAAGCCCGCAGGTGCGTGGTCTGCTTACCCGCCGCCTTCTCATACCTTCGTTCGGGTCTGCTGGGGCGGAGTCCCTCAATGTAGCTGTGGCAACGGCAGTCACCCTGTCGGAATTCAGAAGGCGGTCGTTATGAAGAAACTCCCTTTGCTTCTGCTTCTTGCCGCCTCCGTTTCGTGCAGCACCACCAGAGGTCTCCCGGAGGGACGTTATCTGTTGTCCTCCAGCAAGGTGGCAGTCAAAGGGGATGACGGGCCGCGCGTGGGGGAGGTCTCGACATACGTGCGCCAGCAGCCGAATTTCACCATTTTCGGCTGGAATCCTTTCATCGGGATATACAACTGGTCTGACGGCAGCGGACGCGGACTCAATCCTCTCTGGGAAAAGATAGGGACGGCTCCTGTGGTGTTTGACCCCGTGCAGATGCAGGCTTCGGCATCGGCCATGCGCACAAGGCTCGAATATCTCGGGTATTATGGCGCCAAGGTCACGCCAGAGGTAGTTTTCAAGGGAAAGAAGGCATCGGTGCTCTATTTGGTGGAACCGGGGCGCAGGCACAGGATAGACAGTCTGATATTCGAAGTGCCGGAGGGTGAGTTCGAGGAGGATTTCCGCCGTGACAGCTCGGCCCTGGGCATACGTACCGGCGATCCCCTGTCAGAGAAATCCCTGGAGGCCGAGACGGTCCGCGGTGCCGCATACTTCAGGAATCTCGGTTATTACAACTTCAACAAGAATCATTATTTCTTCGAGGCCGACACACTCTCGGGCAAGACGATACTCCATTACGGGATAAGGAATTATACTCGCAACGAGTCCCCTTCGAGTGCAGTGCCGCCTGTCAGGTACAGGATAGGTGACGTCAGGATACACTATCCGTCCACGATCCGCTTCCGCGAATCGATGCTTGAGAGTTTCAACAACATCCGACCTGGTGAACTGTATAGTGAGAAACTGGTGAATTCCACCTACTACCGTTTTTCCGGACTCAACGTCTTCAACAGTGTCAACATTGAGATGACCCCGTCGGACAGTGCCGTGGTGGACTGCGACATCCGTCTCAGCGGCTCCAACGTGTTCGGGTTCAAGGTCAATCTGGAAGCCTCCTCCAACTCTTCCGGCCTGCTCGGGGCATCCCCTCAGTTGACATTTTTCCATAAGAACCTCTTCCGTGGCGGAGAACTTCTCAATCTGGGGTTCACCGGCAACTGGCAGTTCAAGCCCGGGACGGATGTCCGTTCCACGGAATACGGGGCCTCTGCATCCATCAGTTTCCCAAAAGCGTTGGGGTACAGCAGCAAATGGATAGAGGGTCATGACAACATCCCGCGTACCGAGATCAAGGCCAGCTTCAATTACCAGAACCGCCCGGAATACCGCCGCAGCATCGCCGGATTATCATACGGCTACACAGGGCAGTCAGGCAGGAACATATTCTACCAGTTCTATCCCCTCCAGCTCAACCTCGTGAAACTCTATGCGATAGGAGAGGAGTTCCAGGAGACGCTCATGGGCAACCCTTACCTTTGGGATTCATTCGAAGACCAGATTGATGCAGGGGTCGGGGGAACGTTCTATTATACAACAAACTCGGACATCGTGCCCAAGACACCGTACCATTATGCACGGGTTTCGGTGGATGTGGCAGGCAACCTGATTTCTGCGTTCAGAGCTCATCTGCCGCTCAATTCCCTGAACCAGCGCACCTTGTTCGGTCTGCCGTACAACCAGTATGTCAAACTGGCCCTGTCCCTCGGCAAAACTTTCCGCTTCGGCGGCAACGACAGCCGGGCGCTGGCGCTGAGACTCGACGGAGGCATCGGGCGGGCATACGGAAATTCTGTGGCGCTCCCGTTCGAAAAGCAGTTCTATTGCGGCGGGGCGAGCAGCATGCGCGGCTGGCAGGTCAGGACGTTAGGACCGGGGTTCAGCGAGATGGACTCCTTTTTCATAATCCCCAACCAGACCGGTGACATCAAGATCGAAGCCGACCTTGAGTACCGTTTCCCGATGTTCTGGAAACTTGAGGGTGCGATCTTTGCCGAGGCGGGCAATGTCTGGCAGCATGATGCTCTCGAAGAGCTGCGCTTGGAAAGCCTTGCGGCTGACTGGGGGCTCGGTGTGAGGCTCAACATGGATTTCATCCTCCTGCGTGTGGACATGGGTTTCAAACTTCACGATCCGTCCGGGGAGGCGGGGAGCCGTTGGGCAGGTCCTTCAAAATGGCTGCGCGATGACGGGTTTGCCGTTCATTTCGGCGTAGGTTATCCTTTCTGATTTTTTTGATGAAACTTATTATTTATCAGGCTCTTGCCCGTCTGTGGGGCAGATGCGGCTTCTCCTCATGGGATGAGGAGACTCTCCGGTATATAAAATCTCTCGGTACTGACTGCCTTTGGCTTACCGGGATCCCGCGCCATGCCAGCGGCAAGCCTTTCGTCAAAGGGGATCCTGGCTGCCCTTATTCTATAAGTGACTGGAAGGATGTCAACCCGTATCTGGCTGACTGTCAGCCGCAGAGGATGGAGGAATTCGACTCTCTTGTCCGTAGGGTACACGGGGCGGGACTCAAGCTCCTGATCGATTATATCCCCAATCATGTGGCGCGTGACTACTGTGGGCCGATTGTGCATTTTGACTACTGTGATGCCGACTGGACTGATACTCTGAAGAACGACTGGTCCTCGGCTGCCACACGCTCAGAGATGCTGGACATTCTGCGTTTCTGGCTTGAGCGCGGGGTGGACGGTTTCCGCTGCGACATGGTGGAGCTGGTGCCGCCTGATGCCCTGGGTGAGCTGGTTGCAGCGGTGAAGCGGGATTATCCCGAGGCGCTGTTCGTGGCGGAGGTGTACGGGCGGGACAACTACAGGCGTTATATCGAGCAGGTCGGTTTCGATCTGCTCTATGACAAGTCCGGTCTCTATGACAGTCTTCGGGAGATCTGTGCCGGACGCTTGAGTGCCCGGGCCATTACCTGGAACTGGCAGTTCCTCGGGGATCTACAGCCGCGGATGCTCAATTTCCTTGAGAACCATGATGAGCAGCGGGTGGCGTCGGAGCATTTTCTCGGCGATGCGTCCCGCGCATACGCCGCGCTGGCCGTGTCACTGCTTTTCAATGACGCTTCGTTCATGCTGTATTTCGGGCAGGAAGCAGGGGAGAATGCCGCCGAGAGTGGCAATGGCCGCACATCCATCTTCGACATTACCCATCCTGCGACGCTTGGCCGTCTCTTCCAGGCTGTCCATGGCACGGGAAGCCTGCTTCCGGTCGAATCCGCCGTGCTCGCGCGGTATCGGGAGATGCTGGGTTATGCTGTGATGCCGGTGTTTCGCAGCGGCAAGTCCTGGGATCTGTGCTACTGCAATCTGGACACCCCTGGATTTGACCCGGATCGGCATTTTGTATTCCTGCGCTTTGATGACTCCCAGGCCTGGCTGGTCTGCTGCAATTTCTCTTCCGCTCCTCTTCGGAGTCTGCGCATAGTCATCCCTTCTGAACTTGAGGCTGTCTGCGGCTGCGCCTGTGTCTCTGTCTCTGAAGTCGGGGCCTTCGATGCCGCGGTCATCAGGGTGAACTGAAAAAGCTCCGGCCGCAGTGCTCTGCAGGCCGGAGCTTGAAATGTCCAGTATTGAAAACTATCCGATGAGGATGGATGCGATGAGGGCGAGGATGGCGTAGAACTCAGGGAGAGCGGCGTAGATCATCGTCTGTGTCATCACATTGTGGCCCTGGCTGGTGCCTACAATACCGTTGGCGCAGACCTGCCCCTGACGGATGCCGGAGACGAGACATACGACACCGACGCTGATGCCGACGCTGAAATAAAGCAGTCCGTTGTTGGCGAAGTCTTTGCCGAGCCAGAGCACGAATGCGAGGAAGCCGTAGAGACCCTGGGTGGCAGGGATGGCGGAGAGGATCATATAGGATGAGGATTTCTCCGGCATCTTTTTGAGAGCCCCTTCTGCGGCATTGCCCGCTATGGTCGTGCCGTAGGCTGATCCGATACAGGCCAGACAGAACATGAGTCCGAGGCCGACGTAACCAAGAATTGTGTTAAGCATAATTTGTTGTGTTTTAATTTGTTTTATTATTTTCTGATAGGATTGTAGGCCGCTCCCATGCCTTCGTAGCCGGAGTTCTTGAAGAACTCCACGAAGTTGAGTCGCAGCGGATGTACGAAGGCGCCCAGACAGCTCATCGCGAGGTTGAGCGCGTGGCCCAGTATGAGTATGAGCACGAACGGAACCCACTGCCATGTCGGGTCGGAACCCTTGACCATGTCGGCGAGCAGATTGAAAGTCTGTCCGAGCATGCTTCCCGAGAGACCGAGGGCATAGAGACGTACGTAGCTGAGCACATCGCTCATCAGGCCGGAGGCCATGCTGTAAGTGTCCCACAATCCGCTGCCGATATTGAGCAGAGGGTTGCGGCCCCAGCGGTTGAAGACGAAGATGCCGAGCGCGGAGACGGCCGCTATGCCGATGAGCACGAACTTCAGCACGGTCTCAGGGAGGATGCCGGCGGCACCGAAAGTGATGCCGATGACCCCTCCGACAATCAGTAGTGTCCATCCGAGGGTCCCGAGGCTGTGCTTGAATCCGGCCCGCTTGATGGCCCAGACGGCCTTGGTGATCATGGCAAGGCAGATATGCACGACGCCGATCACCAGCGATAGCGCCATCTGCTTTGAGTAGGCGTTGCCGCCGAACTGGATGTCACCTGTGATCATGCACTTCTTCATCCACTGCGGCACCCAACTCTGGTCAGGCAAGCTGACTCCGAAGAGACCTCCCATGAAGAAGCCCACCACCACGGTGCCCGCACCGAGCGTCACTATAAGGCTCCACATCTTGGCGAGGCCTCCGCTCTTGCCGCGCAGTGCAAGTCCGATAAGTATGAGAAGAATACCGTATCCCATGTCTCCCATGCATATAGAGAAGAAGAGCAGGAAGAAGATGCTCAGGAACACTGTAGGATCGAACTCATCGTATACAGGCATGCCGTACATGGCGGTGAGCGGCTCGAACTGGCGGACGAACCAGTTGTTCTTCAGTTTGATAGGAGGGTTATCGGCAGCCTTGGCAGGTTCTGCTTCCCAATAGATGTCCATATCGTCAAACGCGGCCTTGAGCCTGGCGTCGTCTTCTGAAGGTGCGAACCCTTCAAACACGAGCAGGCTGTCCTCCGCCGCGCTTTTGCCTGTGATTCCTGCAAGATACAGTGTCAGGTCGGCGTACAGCTTGTGGACCTTCTCTTCAAGAGCCGGGATCTCGGCGCGGCGCTTCTCAAGTCCAGATCGGTAGCTGCTTATCTTCGCGTCAAGCCTTTCGAGATCATAACGGACTTCCGCCTCGGTCCTGTCCGGAGCCGGAAGCTCCTTGACCGGGAAGTCCGTGCTGTCACCGACGATGACAAACCATACGCTGCCGTCCTTCTCCGCAACGGTCTGCAGGGCATACTGCTGCTCCCATCCCGTATTGAACTGCTTCTTGGGAACACGGTAGAACTTCGCCCCTAGGGCTGCCAGTTTCTCCCTGTCATAGTCCCCCCAGACGTTGACCTGCTCAAGTTTGCGCACGAGTGCGAGCCTGTCCCCCTGGAGTTCCACAAGATGGGCGTCAGAGCCTGCCGTGATGCATTTGATCAGGTCGCGGGTGGCGTCGATGTCCGCCACAATCCGTCCGGAGACATCGTCCACCGGCTTCTGTGAGCGGCTTATGTCCACCACTCCAAGCTCCTGGAGCCTGTCCAGAAATCCGTCCTTCTCTCCTCTGAGGAGAATGAAGGAGTATTTGGTCATTGCAGTGATCATTGCTCTGCCTCCTCCTCTTCTTCGTGACGGGTCTTGACTATCTTGGATGCTGCCTTCGAGAGGTTCTCCTCATCTTCCATGTACCTCTTTATCTTTCGGATGGCTTCCTGATAGCCCGGAATCTGCACTTTTTCGTAGAGATTGACTTTCTGCGTGGTCTTCTTGCGGTTGAATTCAAGAATCTGCCTCTTCTGCTCGAACACTTCGGACTCTATCCCGATCCGTGTCAGATCCTGGAGGATCCTTATGCCGTCGGCGAACCATGCAGGCTTGACGAAAGCGTTGAACGGCAGGATCTCATAGTGGATCTCATCCAGCTGCGGGGTGCGGACTCCGGCCACCTTGACGGTGCGCAGGTCCACATCGGTGATGCGTATCAGGCCTGGTTCGAATTCGTTCCACAGGGCGGAGATGTCCTTGTAGCCGGAGAGGGCCTTCTCAAGCTCCGCCTCGAGCCTGCGGGACTCGTTTTTGGCGGACTGTACGGCAGTACGCAGGGCAGACTCCTTGTTCTTGAGGGTCGGCAGTGCGTTCTGGCGTACCTTGAGCTGTTTGCCCAGATTCGTCAGCGAAGTTTTGTTGTATTGGAATTTGATGGCCACAGTATGTTAACTCTTCCAGTATTTGTCTATAAGTGACTGCCTTATGCCTGTCTCGGCAGGGGAGAAGTACTTTGCGAATATCTCCCATGCGGTGTCAAGCATCTGCTCTACCGTGATGTTGACATCTATGGAGAGCAGGCGGGTTGCGTACTCCTTGGCGTAGTCCAGGCAGCGCAGGTCGTAGTCGGAGAGGTCGAAGCCGTTCTCGAGCTTGGTCTTTGCGTTCTGTGCATCGGCGTAGAGACGCACTCCGGCGTTCATGACCTGGGAGTGGTCCTCGCGGGTCTTTTTGCCCTGGACGAGCTGCTTGAGGCGGCTCAGAGAGCGGAACGGGTCTACTATGACTTTGCCCGAATCCGAGTCCGCACGCAGGAAGAGCTGTCCCTCGGTGATGTAACCGGTGTTGTCAGGGATGGCGTGGGTGATGTCCCCGTCGTTGAGTGTGGTCACAGCTATGATGGTGATGGAACCTCCTGACGGGAGCTGCACTGCCTTTTCGTAGATCTTGGCAAGATCAGAGTAGAGCGAACCCGGCATTGAATCCTTGGACGGGATCTGGTCCATACGGTTGGACACGATGGACAGGGCATCGGCGTAGAGGGTCATGTCGGTGAGGAGAACCAGAACCTTCTCGTT
>CAKUYG010000076.1 GCA_934702165.1 uncultured Bacteroidales bacterium
GATCCTGACCATCCCCGAGCCTAGATCTCCGTATTCGGCCGACGGCACGCCGGAGATCACCTCCACCGACTCGACATTGTCCACGGCCACGCTTCTGGTGTCCACACCGGACATCTGCCCGAAGGCGGCATTGTTGCCGAGCCGCACGCCGTCCACCTCCACGGCTGTGGAAAAGGCTGCGTTACCCGCCGTGGCACCGGCTGAGCGGATGGAAAAACTTCCGGACGAAGTCAGATCAGGGTTGGAGGTCTTCCCTCCCGGAAGCAGGGCCGTCATATCTGTCATATTGCTCAGCTGCAACTGGTTAAGCGCGTCCCGCCCCACGTTGTGCGTCGTCCCGGTCCCGTCATGGGGGCGCTGCGCCGTGACCACCACCTCCTTGAGCGCCAGTGTACTTACCTGCATCTTGATTTCCAGTTTTTTGATGTCTGCCTTGACTTCAAGGGGCATCGAGACGTCCACATAGCCCAGCAGGGATGCCTTGAGGGTACATTTTCCGGAACTTACCCGCTCCACCGTGAAACTGCCGTCAGCTTCCGTGACAGCCCAGAGTTCATCGATATTGACTACAACACCGGCCAGAGGCTCCCCGGAAACAGCATCCCTTACTGTACCGCTCACATCATAACGGGTAGTCTGTGCGTAAGCCGGCCGCAGCATGCAGGCGGCCGTAAACAATGACACAATGGTCAACAGATATTTGTATTGACTCGACACGGCTGTTTTCAATCTGAGTAGTTTTCGCAAAAATAAATTTTTTCGGTAAAAATAAAGTCATTATTTGTTCTTATTTTTGTGCGCATTGGGTAGAATTTTTTGATTTTAAAGACACCATTAATCGCCCCAGACATGAGAATACGAAAAATAGCCATCTCTGTATTGCTGTCACTCAGCTCTATAGCCGCCATGGCAGACGAAGGGATGTGGATGGTCAACTCCATCTCCGAAGCCCTCGCGCGCAAAATGCAGGAATCCGGCCTCAAACTACAGGCCGGAGAAATCTACGATGCGGACAAGGTCTCAATAAAGGACGCCATCGTCTCCCTGGATTTCGGCTGCACCGGAAGCATGATCTCCGACAAGGGACTGCTGATCACCAATCACCACTGCGCATACGCTGACGTACACTCGCTCAGCACAGCGGAGCACAACTATCTCGAAGACGGATTCTTCGCGGACGTGATGTCAGAGGAGATCCCGATTCCGGGCAAGAGGGCCTGGTTTCTCCAGAAGGTCCTGGATGTGACGGACGAGGTGAACGCCCTGGTCGAAAATGAGAAGGCTGCGGGCAGACCATACGGCATGAGGCGCATCAGCGGCCAGATCGAGCGCAAATACCGCACAGCCAGCGGCTACGAGGCTTCGCTGAGTTCGATGTGGGCCGGTTCAAGATATTATCTCGCTCTGTATGAAGTATATTCGGACGTGCGTCTGGTGGCCGCCCCGCCTGTGAGCATCGCGGCTTTCGGCGGTGACATCGACAACTGGGAGTGGCCTCAGCAGAAATGCGATTTCGCCATGTACCGCATATACGCCTCCCCTGACGGGAAGCCGGCGGATTATTCTGAAATCAACGTCCCGATGCGTCCGAAGCGCCACCTTGCCATCAGCACGGAGGGAGTCAAGCCCGGCGACTTCACGATGATCCTCGGCTACCCGGGATCCACAGCCCGCTATTCTTCTTCGGCCAAGGTCAACTATCTGCTGTCCGTCTCCCTGCCGATATCAAACAAGGTGCGCGCAGACCAGATGGCCATCATGAAAAAATGGATGGACGCGGACCCGGAGGTACGGCTCAAATATTCTGACCGCTACTTCTCCCTGAGCAATGTCCAGGAGAACAACGAGGGCCTGGAGCAGTGCTGCCGCAGATTTGAGGTCGTCAAGGAGAAAAAGGCCCTGGAGCGCGGCCTGGACAAGGAGGGCAAAGCCCTCGCCAAGGAGCTCCAAAAGAAATACAAAGCCGTGAGCAAAGCCGAAAAAAACCGTATATGGTATAGGGAAACGATGATCCGCGGCACAAGGCTGGCCCTCATCGCCACGCGCCTCAAGAACAAGGCCAAGAGGGACGAGGCCACCGAGTATGCTACCCTCGACATGCGTCTGGAGAAGGAGCTCTTCCGCTACTGCATCCGCAACTACTATGAGAATGTGGACAAGCACCTCTGGGGCCCTTTCCAGAAAGAGGTCTACGGGCGCTTCGGCAAGGACTGGGACGCCATGACGGAGTGGCTCTGGACAGACTCGCAGATGACTGTTGACGACCGCATATACAAGTTCTTCACAGATGTGAACATTGTGGATTTCAACAAGGATGTCGAAGCCGCAGAGGGAGACAGGCCGCTGCACACCGTGGAAAGGGAGTATACCGCCGCCCTCTACCGCTTCCGCGAGAGCCAGGGCATACCGCAGTACCCGGACGCCAACTCCACCATGCGCATCACCTACGGCAACGTCAAGAGCTACGAGCGTGACGGAGCCATGCTCCCGTGGCAGACCTTCGCATCCGAAATCCTCGCCAAAGAAGACAGCACCTACGACTTCCATCTTCTGCCGGAGTGGAAAGCCGATCTTCAGAATGCAGTGTCGTCCGGCGACGACCTGCCGGTAGACTTCCTCAGTGACAACGACATCACGGGCGGCAACTCCGGCTCGCCGGTGCTCAACGCCCGGGGCGAGATAGTCGGCCTCGCCTTCGACGGCAACAAGGAGTCCCTCGCCGGGGACGTGAGCTGGACGGAGGACTACAACAGGTGCGTCAACGTGGACATCCGCTTCGTGCTATGGACGCTGCGGAGCTACGCTCATGCCGACAACCTGCTCAGAGAAATAAACAAGTGTGACAATTGTGAGATGGAAAACCCTCTTTTGACCAAGTCCCCGCTCCCTTACGGGGCTCCACAGTTCGACAAGATCCGGACAGAACACTACATGCCGGCCTTCGAGGCTGCCATCGCCTCAGCCAAGGCCGAGATAGATGCCATAACCAGCAACCGAGAAGAGCCTACATTCGCCAACACGGTAGAGGCTCTCGAATACGCCGGGCAGACCCTGAACGACGTGTCGGGAATCTTCTACAACCTGCTGGAAGCGGACAGCAATGACCAGATGCAGGAGATTGCGGAGAAACTCTCCCCGATGATGACCGAATACTCGATGTACGTCTCATTGAATCCTGTCCTTTTCAGCCGCATCAAGGCCGTATGGGACAAGCGCGAGAGTCTGGGACTGGACAAGGACCAGCTCAAGCTCCTGGACGACACCTACAAGGATTTCGTCCGCGGAGGCGCCCTGCTCTCCGACGAGGACAAGAAGACCTACAGCTCTTATGAGGAGCAGCTCTCGCTGCTTCAGCTCCAGTTCAGCAAGAACCTGCTCGCCGCCACCAACGCCTACAGCCTCAACCTCACTGATGAGAAGGATCTGGAAGGGCTTCCGCAGTATGTCCGCGAGATGGGCGCCGCGACGGCCGCAGAGAAAGGCCAGAGCGGATGGGCATTCGATCTGTCCTACCCGAGCTACTCGCCGTTCATGCAGTACAGCACCCGCAGCGACCTGCGCAAGAAGCTCTACATGGCATATAATTCAAGGGCTTTCGGCGGACAATATGACAACTCCGAGATCTGCCGCCAGATAGCCGACGTCCGCCTGAAAATCGCCAACATTCTGGGTTACAAGACATACGCTGATCTGGCCCTCGAAGACAAGATGGCCAAGAACATGGACAATGTCAACGCGCTTCTGGAAGCCCTGCTCAACCCGTCACTCCCTGCCGCACGCGAGGAAGTGGCGCAGGTCCTCTCCTACGCCAGAAAGAACGGCTACAAGGGGCGCGAACTCAAAGCATGGGACTTCAGCTACTGGTCGGAGAAATACAAGGCAGCCGAATATTCCATAAGCGATGAGGCGCTCAAGCCTTACTTCCGCCTCGAGAGCTGTATCGATGCCGTGTTCGGCCTCGCCACAAAACTCTATGGGCTGCGCTTCACGGAAAGACCCGACATCCCAGGATACCACAAGGACGTCAAGGTCTATGAAGTGAGCGACTCCGCCGGAAGACACCTTTCCCTTTTCTACGCGGACTTCTTCCCGCGCGCAAGCAAGCGCGGCGGAGCATGGATGACCGCGTTCCGCGAGCAGAGCATCCGTGGCGGACGCGAGTACAGGCCTTTCATAAGCATAGTGACCAATTTCAGCAAGCCGACGGCCGACAGTCCGTCACTGCTCACACACTACGAGCTCACCACCTTCCTGCATGAGTTCGGACACGCCCTGCACGGCATGCTCGCCGAAGGCAGATACCCGTCACAGACAGGCACGAGCGTGGCCCGCGATTTCGTGGAGCTCCCGTCCCAGATCATGGAGAACTGGGGATATGAGCCGGAGTTCCTCAAGCCGTTCGCCAAGGACTACAGGACCGGTGAAGAGATCCCGGATTCCCTGATAGAGAAGCTCGTGGCCTCAAAGAACTACCTTGCCGCCTACCTTCAGGTCCGCCAGCTCCAGTTCGGCCTGCTCGACATGGCCTGGCACGACATCTCCTCTCCGGTGAGCAAGAGCACAGTGGAGGTAGAGAAAGCGGCCCTCGCCCCGGCGATGACTCTCCCGAGAGTGGAGGGAACCTGCATCTCGACCTCTTTCAGCCACATATTCTCCGGCGGATACTCCGCAGGATACTATTCATACAAATGGGCTGAGGTCCTTGAAGCGGACGCCTATTCCCTCTTCGAGGAGAAAGGCATCTTCAGCAGGGAAGCCGCCGATGCTTTCCGCAAGAACATCCTCTCCCGCGGCAGCACTGAGGATGAGGCCGTCCTCTACCGCAACTTCCGCGGGCACGACCCGCAGCCGGAAGCCCTTCTCAGAAAACTCGGAATAACATCAGAAAAATAAACACCCACCATGGCCAAGAAATCGACCTTCTGCACAAACTGGCAGAAATATGCCCTCCAATGGGGCGTGCTGGCACTCCTCCTCTTCTTCCTCAGCGGCCTGGGGGCCAAAGTCCTTGGGCTTGAGACCCCTGACCCGGAGAAATACTGCCCGTTCGGCGGACTCCAGGCCCTGACCACTTTCCTCGTCAAGGGCTCCCTCCCATGCTCGATGACCACCATGCAGATCATGATGGGCATCGCCCTCGCCGCTGCGGTGATATTCTTCAGCAAGCTCTTCTGCGGTTATCTCTGTCCGATCGGGACGGTAGAGGATCTTCTCAAGAAACTTCGTGAGGCCATCGGCCTCAAGAGCATCCCTGTCACCAACGGCAGCATCGCCGACAAGGCCCTCCGCATCGTAAAGTATGCACTGCTTTTCTGGATCGTCTACATGACCGTCAGCGCCAGCGAGCTCTTCTGTAAGAACCTCGATCCGTACTACGCCGTGGCGACAGGATTCAAGGGGGAGATCACCCTCTGGATGTCCTTGGTCAGCCTCGGAGTCGTGCTGCTGCTCGGCATCGTGATAGACCGCTTCTGGTGCAAATACATCTGCCCTCTCGGGGCAATATCCAATTCGCTCAAGTACTGGGTATGGCTCGTGCTTCTCGCAGGCATCTGCTGGGCGCTGAACCTGCTCGGAGTACACATCGCGTGGATCTGGTATCTCGGGGCATACTGTCTGGCCGGATACCTGCTTGAAATCCTCCACAGCCGCCCGAAACTCCAGGTGCTCGGGGTCACCATCAACCAGGCCCAGTGCAGCCACCGCTGCTACTCCTGCCGCAAGAACTGTCCTTACGGCATCGATGTGCCTTCATTCGGCAACAAGGTGACCTCAGTAGACTGCACCCTTTGCGGTGAGTGCGTCGCAGCCTGCCCTACCAAGGCCCTCGCAATAGGGGTCAACCCTGGCGAAAGCGAAAAGTCACGCAAGTTCACCCGCTTCCTGCCTGCGATTCTGGCCGTGGTGCTCGTGGTAGTGGCCGCCATCGCCGGAGGCAAGTTCGAACTCCCTACCATCAATGAGACATGGGGCACCACGGAGAACATGGCCCTGGAGACCGTGACCATCAAGAACCTGCGCTCCGTCAAGTGCTACGGAAGTTCGATGGCCTTCAAGGCCCGCATGGAGAAAGTCCGTGGCGTGCACGGCGTCAAGACCTACGTAGGAAGCCATACCGTAGTCATCAGCTACGATCCTTCCGTTACCACAGCCGACAAGGTGCAGGCCGAAGTGTTCGTGCCGTCGCACTTCAGGGTGGAGAGCCCGGACCCGGCCAAATATCCGGAAATCAAGTGCGTCACCATCCGCACCGAGCACATGTCGGACAAGCTCGACCTCAACTACCTCGGAATCCAGATGCGACTCAGCGGCAAGAAAATCTTCGGTCTGGAGTCCGAATACGACTGCCCGCTCATCGTGAGAGTCTACATGGATCCTGCGGAGCAGGCCGATGAGGAATGGTTCCGCCAGATAGTGGAGAAGAAGACCCTGGACATGCCCGTGCATGGAGGCGGGGTGAAGTCAACTCCTGTCGACTTCGAGTTCGTCCGGATGGAGAAGGGCGAGAAGATGGTCCCTGTGGCCGACTTCCTCGAAAGCATGTTCGACCCGTTCACGGCCGAATACAGCGGCAAATACCCTCAAGGCGACACGACCGTCATCCGAAAGCGCAGCGAAGTATACGCGGGACAGCCTCAATATATCTACGAGATCGCCGACCACAACTACGAGAAGCCTATAATCAGGAGGGCCCTGCCGTTCCTGAGCAATCACCTCTCAAAGGAAGAAGGCGTGATAGGCCTCTATCTCAGGCTCAACGACAGCCTCGTGCCGAGCATCCAGATACGCTTTGCCGCCCCTATGACGGCCGACAGGCTCTGGGAACTCATGACGATGGACACCTGGACCATCACCTACTCCGCAGATGACGTACGTCAGGAGGGGGCAAGGCTCAAGTTCGACAAACCTGGCAGGGTGCTCCCGTACAACACAGAAAAATAATGGAGCAGATAATACGTCACTTCACAGACAACGACCTCTATACCTTCACCTGCCAGTACTACATACTGGAGACATACCCTCGCGCAGAAGTGGAATACACTTTCTACGACCGCAACGCCTACCGATACCCACAGGGTTTTGACCTTCTCCTGCGGGAGCAGGTGGAGATGATGAGGGACGTGGTGATCAGCGATGAGGAGGTGGAATTCATGAAGGGCAGGTGCGTCTTCCTGCCGATATGGTATTTCACTTTCCTGCGCGGCTACCGCTTCAACCCTGACGAGGTCAGCATCAAGCAGGATGCCGAAGGGCATCTCGACATCAGCGTCAAGGGCAAATGGTTCTCCACCATCATGTGGGAGATGCCTCTGCTCTCATGCATTTCCGAACTCATACACTTCCTCAGAGGCGACTTCGATCAATATGATGCAGCCCTGGAGCAGGAGCGCTGCCGGCAGAAGACAGTCAATATCATCGAGAACGGGCTCAAACTCGGAGACATGGGCACACGGCGCCGATTCAGTTACGCACACCAGGACATGGTGGTGCGCGTCATGGAGCAGACCGCCCGCCAGATGGACGGTCCAGGGAAATTCATCGGCACTTCAAATGTCTGGCTCGCCATGAAATACGGGTGTACCCCGCTCGGGACGATGTCCCACCAGCTCATCTCATTCGAAGAGAACGTCAGCGGCGTGTTCGAGTGCAACTTCAATGTGATGAAGAAGTTCAGCGATGTCTACGACGGCGACAACGGCATCTACCTCTACGACTGTTTCGGGGACAAGGTATTCTTCTCCAACCTCTCCAAGAGGATGGCCATGATGTACAAGGGACTGAGGGTGGACAGCGGTGACGAGTTCGAGCAGACCGACAAGATCATAGCCAAATACCGCTCCCTCGGCATCGATCCTGCCACCAAGCAGGTCGTCTACAGCAACGGGCTGGACATCGACAAGGCTATAGAGATCCACCGCTACTGCGCCGGGCGGGTCCAGGACTCCTACGGGGTCGGCACCTTCCTGACCTGTGACGTGACAGGCTGCGAGCCGATGAACATAGTTGTCAAGCTCACCCGCGGCCGCATCACCGAGCTGCGCGAGTGGCACGACTGCGTCAAGCTTTCCTGCACCAAGGGCAAAACCCTCGGCAACCAGCGCAAAGTCGAGTATCTGCTCGACCTGCTCGGGCAATAATCAGCCCGGACGGGCACCTCAATTTCAGCGGCTCAAAAAAAATGTGATTTTTTTGAGCCGCTTTTCGTATCAATTCCGTTTCTCCACCCCCAATATAAGTGTCAAATCATAAGCATTAATATTAATAATTATAATAAATATTTATATTGATTTGATTAACCACAATTTACACGTTTTGATTTTATTATAAAAATATTTAGGTTTGCATCCGATGTCAACGCGCGCGGCATCGCAATGAATGTTATTAGTAGTTTGTTTAATCAAAACGATCTTATGGAAAGAATCAGATCCTTCCTCACAGTCGTGGCCATGCTGTTTTCCGTATGGGCATACGGACAGGATGTCACCGTCTCCGGTACAGTGACCGACGCCTCGACAAAAGAAACCCTGCCTTTCGCTTCGGTCCTCGTCAAGGGGAGCAGCCACGGCACAAGTTCAGACCTTGACGGCAAGTTTACCATTTCCGTCCCGCGCAACTCCGTCCTGGTCGTAAGTTCCATGGGTTATCACACCCTTGAGGTGTCCACAGCAGGGCGCAGCAAGCTCGACATCGCTCTGGAGCCTGACACCGAGTTCCTCGAAGAGGTGGTCGTGACCGCCCAGGGGCTCACCCGCAAGCAGAAGGCCCTCGGCTATTCGACCCAGAAAGTGACGTCTGAAGAGCTCACAATCGCCCGTCAGTCCGACCTGAGCAATGCCATCGTCGGCAAAGTCGCCGGCGTGCAGTTCTTCGGCGGGGCCGGTTCATCATTCTCATCCGGCAAAATCGTCCTCCGCGGCGCCGGCACACTTTCCACCGCGTCCAGCGGCAACCTGTCCGTCAACGAACCGATCTACGTGGTGGACGGCACCATCACCAACAAGAACGCCGTCAATATGGATGATGTGGAATCCATCAACGTCCTCAAAGGCCCTGCGGCCACAGCGCTCTACGGCTCAAGGGGAGGCGACGGAGCCATCATCATCACCACAAAATCCGCAGAGAGCGGCAAGGGCACTGTGGACTTCAGCCACACCACCACAGTGGAGACCTACTACAACCATGTCAATCTCCAGACCCTCTATGGCGGCGGACAATACGCATATCTCTACGGCGAAGCCAAGGGGACCACTTCCGCAGCCGAACTGCTCAAGGACTACAGCGGCAGCATCGAGAGCCTGAAGGGCGCCAAGGTTATGGACTACGGCAACGACGCATCCTGGGGCCCGCGCTTCGACCCGTCCGTCAAATATGTGACCCCGCTCTCAGTTGACCCTACCAGCAG
>CAKUYG010000077.1 GCA_934702165.1 uncultured Bacteroidales bacterium
GTGTTCGGGGCTATCTGAATTTGCTGTTTTCTTCGAGCATGCCGAGGTAGGAGTTGTACCGCTCGGGGCTGATCAGGCCCTCGTCTACGGCCTGCTTGACGGCGCAGCCTGGCTCGTGGGTGTGCGTGCAGGGGACGAAGCGGCAGTCATCGGAGTAGCGGAGCATCTCGGGGAAGTATTTGTAGATTTCTTCTCTTTCAAGGTTCACCAGGCCGAAGCCCCGGATGCCGGGGGTGTCGATGATGTAACCGCCCTCGTGCAGACGGTACATCTCGGAGAGCGAGGTGGTGTGACGTCCCTGGAGGTGGGCGGCGGAGATGCTGCCGGTCTTGGGGTTGAGACTCGGGTCGATGGCCTTGATGAGGCTCGATTTGCCGACTCCGGATTCGCCTGAGAACAGGCTCAGCCTGCCCCGGCACTCTTCCCTGAGCTCTTCTATCCCTTCTCCGGTGAGGCTTGAGGTCTGGATGACACGGTATCCGGCCTCTTCGTAGACCTCTTTGAAGGATTCGACCAGTTCCGGGGCCTCGTCGCGGTAGAGGTCCACTTTGTTGAGGGCTATGACTGCCGGGATCCCGTAGACCCCGCAGGTGACGAGGATCCTGTCGAGAAACGGCCATTTCAGCTCGGGAAAGAGCAGACTGACGACAATGATCACCTGGTCGAGGTTCGCGGCGATGGTCTGTGAGCGTTTGGAGAGGTTTACTGATTTGCGTACAAGGTGATTGCGGCGGGGAAGTATCTCCTTGATGATGGCCGGGTTCTGCTCTGTGGTTTCCCCCTCGGCTTCGTAGACCACCCTATCCCCGATCGCTACTGGGTTGGTGGAGCCGCTGTTTTCCAGTCTGACCTTGCCCCTGAGTACTGCGGGGAAAAGGTTCCACTCGGGCAGGCGGCTCAGCATGTAGTGGCTGCCCGCGTTCTTGACGACTGTGGCTTCTCCCGTCATTTCGCCCTGCCTACGAGACTCTCCGCGAAGCGGTGCAGGACTTCTCTCTCCTGCTCTCCGAACTCGGCATCGGCTGCGGCCCGCAGCGCCATGTCGGTAAATCTTATCACCTCTCCCTTGGCGTCCTGGCCGACATTCACCGAGTTGTAGATTTCTTTGACTGCGGCTATCTTGCGGGCCTTCTCCTCTGGAGTGACGGCTTTGGCTGAGAATGCGTCGAGGAAGGCCTTCTTGTCCTGGACTTTCTCAAGGGTCCGGACTGTGAGCCAACTCTTCTTGCTGTTGACGATATCTCCGCCGATCGGTTTGCCGAAGAGTTTCTCGTCGCCGAATGCATCGAGGTAGTCGTCAGCGACCTGGAAAGCCATGCCGAGCTGGTAGCCATATTTATAGAGGGCTTTGCACTGTTTGTCGCCGGCTCCGCCTATGATGGCGCCTATCTGTGCAGAGCATGCCAGCAGGACGGCTGTCTTGAGGCCTATCATGGAGTTGTACTCGTCCATGCTAACCTCATCCCGGCACTCGAAGTCCATGTCGTACTGCTGCCCGTCGCAGACCTGTGCTGCTGTGCGGGAGAAGAGTTCCATGACTCTGCCCAGCACTTCCCGTGGCGCTTTGGTGATGCGCCTGTAGGCGTCTATCAGCATCACATCGCCGGATAGGATGGCCGTGTCTTCGTTCCACTTCTTCCATACTGTCGGCATGCCGCGGCGCAGCGGCGAGCGGTCCATTATGTCATCGTGCATGAGGGTGAAGGAGTGGAAAACCTCCAAGGCGGCGGCAGGGGAGAGTATCCCTTCATCGAAATTTTCCGCGAAGAACGAATATGCTGTCAGGCAGAGTCGCGGGCGGACTCTCTTGCCTCCGATTTCTATCATATAGCGGAGCGGGTCATACAGGCCGGACGGCTCCCTGGTGAATGTGATGCCGTCGAACATCTCCTTGATGACGGCGTCGATACGGTTTTCTGTTATCATGGGGACAAATATAATCAATTCTTTTTTTGCGCTGGGCATTGGCTGCCGGAGGGTGGCGGGGTGGAACATCGCCGTGCGCACGGCGGGAGGCTGCGTCGAGGTTATAGAGTTTTGAGGCTCCAGTGCTATTACCTAAACACCAATATGCCGCCAGAAAGCGATTTCCGCGCAAGGTTATAGCGCTTCTGCAATTTTTCTCTATAACTTGTGCGCATTCATTTAACATGGCTTTTGCTTCCCCGTCTGGCGACAGGCATCTGTTGGGCGCTGTTGACCGCAGCCTTAGAGTTTATCATCGGAATTGCCGGAGGTAGCACGATCCCGGAACTTCTTGCCGCCTACAATCCATTGACAGGCAATCTGTAGGTGCTTGTATCGGCGACCACTTTGCTTTCGCCAGTCCTGTTGAAAATTTTCAGACAGGTTTAAAAGTTTTATAAATTCATGGAAATTTCTTGCATTTCCCGAATAAACTCCTTACCTTGGCATCCGGAAACAAAACAAACAAAGAAATGTATTTGTCAAATAACAACTCTTGGTGGTGGCGCTCTTACTTCTTCCTTAAGTCGTAGGAGGCTTTCGCCGTAGTGTTATCCTGACAACAAAGAGATATCCCAAGGCCCCGCCGCGACTGCGACGGGGCCTCTTTTTATGAATTAATGTTTAACTGCTAATATCACAAGATTATGGAAAAGAACGTACCTTACAAGATTTACCTCGCCGAAAACGAAATCCCGCAGGCATGGTATAACGTCCGTGCGGACATGAAGAACAAGCCGGCCCCGCTCCTCAACCCGGGCACCCTCCAGCCGATGACCCTGGACGAACTCAAGGGCGTGTTCTGCGAAGAGCTCTGCCGTCAGGAACTGGACAACGACACCGCCCTCTTCCCGATTCCGCAGGAAATCCGCGACTTCTACAAGATGTACCGTCCGTCTCCGCTCGTGAGGGCCTATTTCCTGGAGAAGGCGCTCGGGACTCCAGCCAAGATCTACTACAAGTTCGAGGGCAACAATACCTCCGGCAGCCACAAGCTCAACTCCGCTATCGCCCAGGCCTACTACGCCAAGAAGCAGGGGCTCAAGGGAGTAACCACCGAGACCGGAGCCGGCCAGTGGGGTACGGCACTCAGCATGGCTTGCGCCTACTTCGGGCTTGACTGTAAGGTGTACATGGTGAAGTGCTCCTACGAGCAGAAGCCGTTCCGCCGCGAGGTTATGCGTACATACGGAGCCTCTGTCACCCCGTCCCCGAGCAACACTACCGAAATCGGCCGCAAGATCCTCGCTGAGCACCCTGACACCACCGGCAGCCTCGGGTGCGCGATTTCAGAAGCCGTAGAGACCGCCGTGACCCATCCGGGCTACAGGTATGTGCTCGGTTCCGTACTCAACCAGGTGCTTCTTCACCAGTCCATCATCGGACTTGAGGCCAAAGCAGCCCTTGACAAATACGGCATCACCCCGGATATCATCATCGGCTGCGCCGGTGGCGGATCCAACCTGGGCGGACTCATCAGCCCGTTCATGGGAGAGAAACTGCGCGGCGAGAAGGACTACCGCATCATCGCTGTGGAGCCGGCCTCCTGCCCGAGCTTCACACGAGGGAAATACGCCTACGACTTCTGCGACACCGGTGAAATCTGCCCGCTTGCCAAGATGTATACCCTTGGCAGCCAGTTCATCCCGTCTGCCAACCACGCCGGAGGCCTCCGCTACCACGGCATGAGCAGCATCCTCTCGCAGCTCTATGCCGACGGCCTGATGGAAGCCCGTTCAGTGGAGCAGACTTCAGTCTTCGAGGCAGCTGAGTTCTTTGCGCGCACCGAGGGCACACTTCCGGCTCCGGAGAGCAGCCACGCCATCCGCGCCGCTATCGACGAGGCCCTCAAGTGCAAGGAGACAGGCGAGGAGAAGACCATCCTCTTCGGGCTCACAGGCACAGGCTACTTCGATCTCAAGGCCTACGAGCAGTACAATGACGGCAAGATGAGCGATGTCATCCCGACCGACGCCCAGATCGCCGAGAGCCTCAGTCACCTGCCGAAAGTGGATAAGTAGCAGACCCCTCGTTCAAGAATTCCGCCATGGCCCTGATGGCTTTGCCACGATGGGACATGGCGTTTTTCTGTTCATCGGACAGTTGGGCTAGAGTCTTGTCCGGGTATGCGTCCGGGATGAAGACGGGGTCATATCCGAAACCGTTGCTTCCCATGGGCGCAAGTGCTATGCCTCCGCACATTTCCCCTTCGAAGACATGTTCCTGCCCGTCCAGAATCAGGGTGACGACAGTGCGGAATCTTGCGCGGCGGGAAACTCCAGGCCCCAGCCGAGAAAGTTCCGAAAGCAGTTTGGCCATATTGGCCTTGTCATCATGACCCTCGCCGGCGTATCGGGCGGAGTATACTCCTGGAGCACCTCCGAGCGCTTCGACCTCAAGTCCCGTGTCATCTGCAAAGCAGTCCTGGCCGCTTAAGGCATACAGGTGGGTGGCCTTGATGTGGGAGTTCGCTTCAAGCGTGTCCCCGTTTTCCTCCACCTCGGCATCCAGGCCCAGCGAAGATGGTGACACCACCTCGAAACTGTCCCCGAGTATCTCTCCGGCCTCGCGGAGCTTACCCTTGTTGGCCGTTGCAAAAATCAGTCGTCTCATTTCTCCTGCCAGATGTAGATCTTGTCACCGCGGCGAAGGCGTCCGTCGGGGCAGATGCCGGGGTCGACGGCTACGGAGCAGCGTACTCCCTTGCAGGCCTGCTGCACCGGTTTGAGGTTGACCCTCATGTCCTCCACCTTGAACTCGACCACCCCGGTAGTGGCCCCGATGGCCATTGCCCGGTCTCCGATACTGAGAGGTGAGGACTCGATGGAAATCTCGGCCACGCCGATGCGGTCAAACCAGTTGGTGACCTTGCCGCAGTAAACTTTCTTGAGGGTGGCCTGCGAACCGTAGACGTCACTCCACTGGCCAAGATAAGCCCCCTGATAGTAGCCGTCCCAAAATCCGCGGTTGAAGACTTCAGCCAATTCGGCTTTCAGGGATGCGGCCAGCTCCTGGTTATAAGTCCCGTCGCAGACAGCCTGCGCGGCCCGGCTGTAGCAGGAAGCGCAGCGCTTGACATATTCCGCCGAGCGGGCGCGGCCTTCTATCTTGAAGACCTTGACGCCGCTCTCTATGATGCGGTCCATGAACTCTATGGTGCACAGGTCCTTGGGGGACATTATGTATTTGTTGTCGATATCGAGTTTGTTGCCGGTCTCCAGGTCGGTGACCTCATAGCCGCGGCGGCAGACCTGATAGCAGGCTCCTCGGTTGGCGGAAGCGCCGTAGCTGTGCAGGGACAGATAACATTTGCCGCTGATGGCCATGCAGAGCGCTCCGTGGGCGAACATCTCTATCCGGACCGGCTTGCCGGCAGGGCCGCAGATGTTGTCCCGGATGATGGTGTCGTAGATCTCGCGGACCTGGTCAAGGTTGAGCTCCCTGGCCAGCACGACGACATCGGCAAACTGGGAGTAGAAACGCAGGGCTTCGGCATTGGAGATTGACAGCTGCGTGGAGATATGGACTTCCAGTCCAACATGTCGGCAGTACATTATCGCCGCCATGTCGGAAGCGATGATCGCGTCCACTCCTGCGGCTGCTGCCGCGTCCAAAGCCTCGCGCATCGGCTGGAGGTCCTCCTGGTAGAGGACTATGTTGAGGGTCATGTAGCTCTTGACACCGGCCTCGCGGCAGATGCGCACGATCTCCGGAAGGTCTTCCGGACTGAAATTGTTTGCCGAGTGGCTGCGCATGTTGAGATGTCCCACCCCGAAGTAGACGGAGTCCGCTCCGCCCTGTATGGCCGCGTGCAGGCACTCGAAGTTGCCGGCCGGAGCCATTATTTCCAATTCATTACGTTTCACGGACGCAAAATTACTCTTTTCGGCGGAATACGCCAACAGCAGCACCGCGCCCCGCCTCCGTGGCGGTGAGTCCCGCGCCACTTCCGCCCCGTGCCACTTCCGCCCCGTGCCACCTCCGTCCCGTGCCACCTCCGTCCCGTGCGCACGAAGTCGATTCCGTGCGTGAAAAGGCCTCTGGTGCGCACGGGAGAGGGGGAAATTCAGCGCGGTGCGCACGAGAGGGCCTGGTGCGCACCGGATCAGCCTCGTGCGCACGGGGGGATGTCTGGCCAGAGACAGAGACAGAGACAGAGACGCGGCAGCACCCGACATGGCCCCGCCGGTAAATGAACTTAAATGAACCGGACAACGTATGAATATTTTTCATAATTTTGCCCTGCAAGCAACTCCTGATTAAGAGTTTGATTAAACAATGAATGTAAGTCGCTTACTATCAAGCAATAAACAGGGGGGGGCGAGATACGGGTTCATAACTGCCCTGACATTGCTCATATTGGGCATGTCTCTTCAGGCTCAAAACTATTCCGACACCCTTTCTGTTTACTTCCGTCAAGGGAAGTCCACATTTGACCGTGCCTACGAAGGCAACGGACAGAGAGCGGATGCATTTGTTGCAAACCTTCGCAGCATCATCGATAACCGCACGCAGTCCAGCGTCACCGGAATCCAGTTCATAATAAGTTGTTCCCCGGAGGGGAGCCGTGAAGTCAACAATCGCCTTGTCAAGGCAAGAACAGCCAACCTGCTTTCGTGGATGCGCCGGCAGCTGCCGCTTGACGGTATCCCTGCTGAAGTTAGCCTTGAGGCCGAGCCGTGGGGAGAACTCCTGGAACTTGTGGAGGCTGACGCGGCTGTCCCGATGAGGGATGAGGTCCTCTCCATTCTCAGCCGTGCCTCAGACGTATACGATCCGAAGGCAATGCTCATGGAGCTCGGCGGCGGCGAGCCGTGGCGGTATCTGCTTGAGCATCAGTTCAAGGTGCTTCGCCGTTTTGAGATGGTTGTCTGCCTGCAGGTCCGGCTTCCGGATGCTTCTGTCAGCGAAGAAGAACTTCAGGAGTTCTACGGCCGCACACAGTTGCCGCTTCAGGTGCCGGTTCAAGATTTTTCAGCGCTTGACAGCAGTGTCCCGGCAGCGCGGGTGCTCAAATATATCCCGCCACGGAAGTTTTACATCAAGACCAATGTCCTGGCTCTGGGGATGCTGGTCCCGAACGTCAGCGCGGAGGTGGAGATTCCCGGCACGCGGTTGAGTGTCAACGTTCCTGTATATTATTCTGGCCTTGACTGGTTTCACCGGACATCCAAGTTCAGGATTCTCGGCGTCCTGCCGGAGTTGAGGTACAATTTCGACAATGGACTCTACCTCGGGGCGCACGCCGGTCTGGCTTGGTACAATTTTGCCTTCGGGGGAGACTGGCGTTACCAGGATGCCGGAGGTGACAGTCCCGCCTGGGGAGGCGGCTTGAGCGTGGGGTACAAGTTGGCACCGTTCAAGAGCGTGCCGAGGCTCGGACTGGAGTTCAACGCCGGGGTCGGGGTGTATTCGCTCCGCTATGACAAGTTCTACAATGAGATCAACGGCCCTCTCGCACAGGGCGGCATCCGGGAGGTGAAGTTGATTCCCGACACGTTCGGGGTTTCCATATATTATAAATTCGGGGCGGAGGGAGGCCGTGTGAGATGAGGTTGAACTTGGCACACACCTTCCTAGCAGCTGTGCTCATGTTGTCCGGCTGCGTGCACGAGTGGCCGGATGAGGCGACCCCGGCAGAGGTGGACGTGAACCTGCACTTCGACACGGAGTTCCTGCCGTTCCGGGATGTGGAGTACACCAAGAAAGGCAAGGCCGACCCGTCTGAGTTCAACATCCGCTACCGGATCAATGCCTACCGTTCCCTCAAGACAGGGGGCTACGACGGCACTCCTGTGCGTGAATTCACCTTCTCAAAGGTGGATGTGGGAGAACCGGACCACAGTGTCAGGATTGAACTCCCTGAGGGGGAATATGTGCTGCGTGCATGGACGGATTATGTCGACGACGGCAGGGTGGACGACAAATATTACATCACCTCGGATTTCAGCAGCATCAAGGTTGCCGAGCCTTACGAGGGCGACACGGATTTCAAGGATGCGTTTGTCGGGGCCGCCCCTGTGAGTGCTGTCAGGGTGGGAGGCAGTGCCCCGAAATCTTCCGCCACCGTGGAAATGTCCCGGCCGCTTGCGAAGTTCCAGTTCGTGGCCGAGGACCTCTACGACCTTGTCACCAAGGCGATGGAGAATTATCTGGACAAGAACGAGTACCAGGCATATCTTGAAGGGCGCAGGGGAGCGTCCGCCGCTCCGTCTTCTACTGATTATAAGTGCGATGTCGGGGTGACTGACCGTCTGGACGGCGGCACAAAGTCCCCTTGGGATCCGACCAAGGCCCCGGGATTCAAGCCGGAAGACTATAAGGTGGTATTCTACTACACCTCATTCCTGCCAGTTGAATACAATGTCCTGACGCAGAAGCCGACTGATGCCAAGACCGGGATGAAGTTCACATCGAGCCTCAAGCCGCTCAACGAGGACGAGGCCCTGATAGGCTTTGACTATGTGCTGGTCAACGGGACGGAGTCCAGCGTGAGTGTGCAGGTGGCACTATATGACCCGGAGGGCAAAATGCTGTCGCTGAGCAATCCTGTCACGGTGCCGATAGTGCGGGGCAAGGTCACCACGGTGCGGGGACGTTTCCTCACGCTCGCGACCGGAAGCGGGATCGGGGTGAATCCGGGATTCAATGGTGAATATAACGTGATAATTTAACAATAAACAATTAATATTCAATTACTTTTACAATGAAACGCTATTTTAAGACTATCGCGGCTGCGACGCTTTCAGTCCTCGCAGTGGCAGCCTGTCAGAAAGAGAACCTCGGCGGTGCTCAGGACGGGCGGGAGGTGGATGTCAACCTGACGCTGACTTCCCCTGAAATCGGAACCAAGGCCTATGGCGACGGCACGGCCGTCAACACTGTGCATGTGTATGTTTATCAGGTCGCTGATGATGGCGCGATGACTTATATCGCTCCGGCGGCTTCCGTTGAGGCAGCTACTCCGACACAGGAAGTCAGTATGACTCGTGGTACTGCAAAGTACATCACCCGTCTTGTGACAGGGCAGAAGTATACTTTCGTTTTCTGGGCTGATTACCATAAGGATGGTTACACTTCCCCTTATACCTACGATGCTGCTTCGCAGACCATTGCGGTCAATTATACTGATGCTGCCGGCAACGACGAGAATCGTGATGCTTTCTACAATGTCCTCAAGGATGTGGAGATCACCGGGGCGTACTCTACTGATGTGAAGCTTTACCGGCCGTTCGCTCAGATTAACTTCGGTGCTTCTGATCTCGCAGAGGCCAAGTCTAGTCTTCTTGATGTTCAAATGGCTTCTGTCAAGCTTACCAAGGCTGCGA
>CAKUYG010000078.1 GCA_934702165.1 uncultured Bacteroidales bacterium
TGCCTTCACGTATGAACCCGGGTACTTTCTACGCCCTTCCTCAGTCACCGCAGACATTCAAGCAGCTTCTAATGGTGGCCGGGTACGACCGCTACTTCCAGATAGTGAGATGCTTCCGCGATGAGGATCTGCGTGCAGACCGTCAGCCGGAGTTCACCCAGATAGACTGCGAGATGAGCTTCGTGGAGCAGGAGGATGTGCTGAACACTTTCGAGGGGATGATGCGCCGCATGTTCAAGAACGCCCTCGGCGTGGACATCCCGGATCCGCTTCCGCGCATGAGGTGGTACGATGCCATGGACAACTACGGCTCCGACAAGCCGGATGTCCGCTTCGGGATGAAGATCCACGACATCACCCCGCTGGTAAAGAACCAGGGATTCAGCGTGTTTGACTCTTCAGAATATATCGGTGCGATAGCCGCCGAAGGCTGCGCCGAATACACCCGCAAGCAGCTCGACGAACTTACCGAGTGGGTGAAGCGCCCGCAGGTCGGAGCAAAAGGACTTGTGTACATCAAGCTCAACTCCGACGGCAGCATAAAGTCCTCTGTGGACAAGTTCTTCTCCGCGGAGAAACTTCATGAGGTGGCCCGGGCCTGCGAGGCGAAGCCGGGTGATCTCATCCTCGTGCTCTGCGGAGCCAAGCGCAAGACCCAGACCCAGCTCGGAGTGCTGCGAATCGAGATGGGGAACCGTCTCGGCCTGAGAGACCCGAAGGTGTTCGCACCGCTCTGGATAGTGGACTTCCCGCTTCTCGAGTGGAGCGAGGAGGACGGACGCTTTTATGCCATGCACCACCCGTTCACTGCGCCGAAGCCGGAGCATGAGCAGTGGTTCTACTCCGACAAGAAAGAGGACCTTGAGAGGGTATGCGCCAACGCCTACGACTTCGTGCTCAACGGCACCGAACTCGGAGGCGGCTCCATCCGTATCCACGACGCCAAGCTTCAGAGCAGGATGTTCGACGTGCTGGGCATCAGCCGTGAGGACGCCGAGTACAAGTTCGGTTTCATCATCAACGCCTTCAAGTTCGGGGCCCCGCCTCACGGAGGACTGGCCTTCGGCTTCGACCGCGTCTGCGCCCTCTTCGGCGGGCAGGAGACCATCCGCGACTACATCGCCTTCCCTAAGAACAATCAGGGCCGCGACGTGATGATAGATTCCCCGTCCAAGATCGACCAGAGCCAGATGGATGAACTTCATCTCCAATCAACTTACAAGGAACAGTGAGAATAAAGCTCAACTATGATCTCGGAGCACTGAACACTTTCAGGATGAAGGTGTCATGCGGGTGCTTCGTGGAGTACGAAAGTGTCAAGGAACTCGAGGGGCTCAATTTCGAGAAGCTCCCCAAGCCGCTTCTGCATATCGGCGAGGGCAGCAACCTGCTTTTCACGGGAGATTTCCCCGGGACGGTGCTGCACTCCAACATCGAGTACATCAAGTATGTGGATGTAGGGTTCGACGACGTGCCGGTGATGGTCGGTGCCGGGGTCAACTTTGACTCTTTCGTGGCCGAGACCTGCCGTCACGGGCTCTGGGGGGCGGAGAACCTTTCCCTCATCCCGGGAGAAGTCGGGGCTGCCGCGGTGCAGAACATCGGCGCTTACGGGGTTGAGGTTAAAGACATCATATCCGGGGTTGTGTGCTACGACCTCCAGGAAAAGAAAAAAGTCAAGTTCAGTGCCTCCGAGTGCCGATATGCTTACAGGATGTCGATGTTCAAGGAGCCGGGAAACAAAGGTCGCTATGTCATCACCAGTGTGCTTTTCCGCCTCAGCCGCATCCCGCGTCCGAGACTGGAATACAAAGGCCTGTCCGAGGCGCTTGAAGGCAAGACGCCGCAGACTCCGATGGAGGTGCGCGAGGCCGTGATCAAGCTGCGCCGCTCCAAGCTTCCGGACCCTGAAGAGATCGGTAATGCCGGCAGTTTCTTCAAAAATCCTGTCGTGAGTGCGGATGAGTTCAGACGTATATCCCCAGACGGCAGCGCTCCGCATTATGACCTTCCAGACGGTAGCGTTAAGATTCCAGCTGCCTGGTTGATAGATAGTTGCGGTCTCAAAGGAGTTTCAGAAGGCGGAGCCTCGGTATATGAAAAGCAGCCGCTTGTGATCATAAACAGTTCAGGTGAAGCGACCCCGGCCGATGTGCTCGCCCTTGAGAAGAGGGTGGTTGAAACTGTGCGTGAACGTTTCGGAGTGGAACTCGAACCCGAGGTAGAACATATATGAGTTCGTTCATCATAGAGGGCGGTCATGGTCTGAGTGGGGCCATTGAACCCCAGGGTGCAAAAAATGAAGCCCTGGAGGTGATCAGCGCCACCTTGCTCACTTCGGAGCCGGTCACCATATCCAATGTGCCGGAGATTCTGGATGTCCAAAACCTGATTGCCCTGCTTGAGAGCATGGGCGTCACAGTGGAGCGTCTCGGGAAGGGGGAGTACCGCTTCACTGCCGGGCATGTCAACGAGTTCTATATCCGTAGTGCGGACTTTGTGCGCAGCTGTGCCCAGCTTCGTGGCTCTGTGATGGTAGTGGGGCCTGTGTTGTCCCGTTTCGGACAGGCATACTTCCCTAAGCCGGGTGGAGACAAGATTGGCCGCCGCCGCGTGGATACGCACATCGACGGCTTCATGAAACTCGGGGCCAAATGCGCCTACGACACTGACAAGAGTGCTTATTTCCTGTCCTCGGGGCGAAATATGCAGGGCTGCTACATGCTGCTTGACGAGGCCTCGGTCACCGGCACGGCCAACATCGTGATGGCCTCCACGCTCGCAAAGGGTGTCACCACCATCTACAACGCCGCCTGTGAGCCTTATATCCAGCAGCTGTGCCGGATGCTTGTGAGGATGGGCGCGAAGATAGATGGGATCGGCTCCAACTTGCTCACCATCACTGGAGTGGAGTCTCTTCACGGGACGGAGCACCGCATACTTCCTGACATGATCGAGGTCGGTTCGTTCATCGGCATGGCCGCCATAACACAGAGTGAACTGACCATCAGCAACGTCTCCTGGGCCAACCTCGGTATCATCCCGGAGTGCTTTCGGCGACTCGGGGTCAAGCTTGAGCAGAGGGGCGACGACATATATGTCCCTTCGCAGGAGAGCTATGAGATCGAGTCATTCATAGACGGCTCCATCATGACCATCGCCGATGCTCCGTGGCCTGGCTTGACTCCGGACCTTTTGAGCGTGATGCTTGTCGTGGCCACCCAGTGCAAGGGGAGTGTGCTGATACATCAGAAGATGTTCGAGAGCAGGCTGTTCTTTGTGGACAAGCTCATCGACATGGGGGCGCAGATCATACTCTGCGACCCGCACCGTGCCGTGGTGATCGGCCATGACCATAAGATATGCCTCAAGGCCGGCCGCATGACATCCCCTGACATCAGGGCCGGCATCGCCATGCTTCTCGCGGCCATGTCCGCGAGCGGGACTTCACGCATAGACAACATCGAACAGATAGACAGGGGATATGAAGATATCGAAGGGCGCCTCAACGCCCTGGGAGCCAAGATAGAGAGAGTGTGATGCGTGTATTGAAATTCGGGGGAAGTTCAGTCGCTGATGCGACTAGGATCTCATCGGTCATGGATATCGTGTCCGGGGAGCTCGGCCACGACCGTGTGGTGCTTGTCTGCTCTGCTGTCAGCGGATGCACAGATGCCCTGATCAAGATCGGCTCGCTGCCGGAAGGTGAGGAGCGTGACGGCCTGATCGAGGCTCTCCGCCTGCGTCATCAGGCTATAGTGACAAGGCTTTTCACCGGAGATGAGCGTCAGGCGGTAAGCGCTGAAGTGGATGTGCTTTTCGGGGAACTCCAGAATGCGGCTCCTCAGGACTGCGTCACTTTCGGAGAACTTTTCTCTACAGTCATCATCGCCCGCAAGTTCGCCTGCGACTCTGTCAGCACTTGCTGGCTTGACTCGCGTCGCCTCATCAGGATCTGCTGCGGAGAAGTGGATCTGGACCGCAGCTATGCCGCCATACGCGGGGCTGTCGATGAGTGCCCCGATGTGCAGCTCTTTGTGGCCCCCGGATTCATCGCTTCCGATGAGGAAGGCCATGTGACTAACCTTGGGCGTGGCGGATCAGACTATAGCGCTGCTCTTTATGCTGCTGCCCTTGATGCCGGGGCCCTTGAGATCTGGACAGATGTTCCCGGCATCATGACGGCCAACCCGAAGGTGGTTCCGTCAGCGGTGACGATCCCGGAGATTTCATATGGCGCAGCCCTTGAACTTGCCGAAAACGGTGCGAAGGTCCTATATGCTCCTACTGTGCGTCCTGCCATGTCTGCCGGCATTGCAATCAATATAAAAGACACCTTCGATCCGGGCAATCCCGGGACTGTGGTCCGGGATATCCGTCAGGGACGACCTGAATCATGGATGGGCGTGACCAGCCTTGACAGGCCGCAGGACGGGATCTCGCGTATATGCCTTGTCGGAGAGGGGGTTGTGAGCCGCAAGTCCGCTTCCGGCAGGATACTCTCGGCTATTTCAGAGGCCGGCATCAAGCCGCTGTCGGGTGTCGATGGTGACGGCTCCGTGTTCTATGTCGATGTCAGACAAATCGTTGGCAAAGAAGCCGTGGCCGCCATACACAGGGAGTTTTTCGAGGAGCGCAGCATCACTGAGGTCAATGTCTTCATCGCCGGCTACGGAGCTGTGGGCAAGGCTCTTGTGAGACTGATTGCCGCAAGCCGGGAGAGAGTCGAAGCCCGTCTTGGCAGGACAATCAGGGTTGCAGGAGTGTCGGACAGCCGCAACTATATGATTGACATGCGCGGTCTCGGAGAGGAGACCATCAGCTCTCGGCTACGCGACTCCGACAGCGCAGCGGACGGGGCTTTCATCACGGCGGTCTGCCAGGCAGCCCCGCGCAAGTCGGTATTCATCGACTGCACGGATGACGACAGGCTTTACCTCAGATACGAGGACCTGTTCCGCAGCGGTCTGGGTGTCGTGACTTCCAACCGCCGCTCTCTTGCGGTCCCTTATGTGCAGTATGCAGCCCTCAAGGCTGCCGCTCGGGAAAACGGGACGTTTTTCCGCTACGACACCACAGTCGGCACATCTCTGCCGATCCTTGAGTCAATAGCAAGTGGAGCCAACTGCAGTGACAGTATCGAATCCATCGAAGCCGTGGTCTCCTGCACCCTCAATTATGTGCTCACCGCCCACGAGCGCCCCGAGTGCGAAGAGAGTCTTGCCGCCCTTCTGCACAGGGCACAGAAAGAAAGGCTTTCGGAGACGGATCCGCGTACCGACCTCGGGGGCAGGGACGTGCTGCGCAAACTGCTGATCCTCGCCAGGGAGGCCGGGGTGCCTCTTGAAGAGAGCGATGTGCAGATCACCCCGATGCTCGGGAGGGAGTTTTTCGACTGCCCGATAGAGGAGTTCTACTCCAGGCTTGAGGCACTGGAGCCGAAGATTCAGATAAGAGAGAAGCAGCTTGCCGCCGAAGGGAAGCGGCAGCGTTTTGTCGCCATGATGCGTCGTGACCCGTCTGCGCGTCTCGGATATAAGGCGGAGATCAAGATGGTCGATGTCAGTGCTGACAGCCCGTTCTACTGGCTCAGCGGGACGGAGAATGTGACCGTCATAAAGAGTGAATACTCCGCCCCTCTTGTCATCAGGGGTGCTGGAGAGGGTGTAAGGCTGGCCGCCTCCGGGATAATCAGGGACGTGCTGCTATGATGACAGGGCTTTTCAGTCAGATGCTTTCCATCGATTCCACCTCCGGGCGGGAGAAGGATTTCGCGCTATGGCTAGAAAAGAGTCTGGACGCGCCGCAAAAGACACTCCATGAGGTCGGCGACGGCACTCTCAACCTCCTGCTCGGCTGGGGTGAGCCGAAGATAGTGTTCTGTACGCACATGGATACCGTGCCTCCGTATATCGCCCCCGTCTTTGACGGAGGTATAGTCCGGGGACGCGGGAGCTGCGATGCCAAGGGGCAGATTTTCTCGATGTATTCGGCCTGCCGCGCTCTTGCGGACAGCGGCCGCGACGGGTTCGGCCTGCTGCTGCTCAGCGGGGAAGAGACCGGTTCTTTCGGGGCGAAGGCTTTCTCGCAGACCGGATTCACCGCTCCGTATCTTGTGATAGGCGAGCCCACGGACAACTGCATGGTCAGCGCCTCCAAGGGCACCAAGTCGTTTGACCTGCACTTTACGGGGAAAGCCTGCCACTCGGGTTATCCGCAGTACGGCCGCAGCGCGGTGGACATGTTCGTGGATTTCATGGATGAGTTGCGCTCCGAGGACTTCGGGGACGATCCGCTTCTGGGCAGGACCACCTTCAATGTGGGGCTTCTGCGCAGCGACAACCCCCAGAACGTGCTGAGTCCGTCACTTGACTGCCGGCTGTATTTCCGGACCACTTTCCTTTCCGACAGCAGGGTCTGCTCTTATATGGAGGCCCGAGCCTGCCCGCAACTCGAAGTGCGCCCCCGCGGAGGAGATTCTCCGGCGGAGTACTTCACCCTGCCGGGGTTCAGGACCGCTCCGGCCTCTTTCGGTAGCGATGCTCCGCACCTTACAGGATTTACCCACAAGATGATATGCGGCCCGGGTTCGATCTTGACGGCGCACCGGGACAATGAGCAGGTCGCAGTCAAGGACTTGGAAGAAGCAATAGATAATTATATCAAGATATATGAAAATTGTAATCAGCGGTTACGGTAAGATGGGGCACATGGTCGAATCAGTGCTGCGCAGCAGGGGGATTGAACTTGCATGCGCCACTGATGATGTGTGCTCACTTCCTGAGGATGTCACGTCCGGGGCGGTGTGCATTGATTTCTCCACGCCGGACGCCTTCAGGGCCAATTATGGTTTTCTGGCGGCCCGTTTCAAGGCTGTAGTGGTCGGCACGACGGGATGGTACGACATCAAGGAGGATGTTTTCCGTGCGTTCCGCAGCAGCGGGACAACTCTCGTCTGGGCTTCCAATTTCTCGATAGGGGTGAATGCTTTCTTCGCGGCTGTTGAGCGGGCCTGCACTGTCCTCAAGGGACACGGTTACACCCCGGATGTCAAGGAGATTCACCATATCCACAAGCTTGACGCTCCGAGCGGTACGGCCAAGACCGTGGGCGGCATCATCGAGGCTTCCCTCGGGGAGAGACCTGAAATAGTCTCGGAGCGCGTAGGGGAAGTGCCGGGGACGCATATTGTCCAGTTGCGCTCCGAGGTTGATTGTCTGACTTTTACGCACGAGGCCTATTCCCGGCAGGGTTTTGCCGAGGGAGCCGTGAGCGCGGCCCTGATGACTGAGGGGCTGGATGGAGTACATGAATTTAAAGATCTGATACTATGAGCAAGTTGTATCTCAAAGGTTGCGGCACAGCTCTCGTGACCCCGTTCCGTGACGGGGCTGTGGATTATGATTCTTACAAGTCCTGCGTGGAGAGGCAGGTTGAGGCGGGGGTTGATTTCCTCGTGCCGCTTGCCACCACCGGGGAGACTCCTGCTCTTTCTGTGGATGAGAAGCTTCGCCTTCTGGATATTACACGCAGTTGTGCACCCGGCCTGCCGCTTCTTGTAGGCTGCGGCACCAATTCCATTCAGGGCACGCTGGATAATATACGTCTTTTGGGCCCCCACGGAGCAGATGCTTATCTTGTGGTCGTCCCGTATTACAACAAACCGACCCAGGAGGGGCAGTACCGTTATTTCAAGGCGGTCAGCGAGGCGGCCGACAAGCCTGTCGTGATATATAACGTGCCGGGACGCACCGGTGCCAACATGACAGCCGAGACTGCCATAAGGCTTGCCGAGGACTGCCCTGGCATCATAGGCACCAAGGAAGCCTCCGGCAACTACTCCCAGGTGAGTGAGATCATACGCCGTGCTCCGGAGGGGTTCTCGGTGCTTAGCGGTGATGATGACATGACCTTTGCATTTATGGCCACAGGCGGGCAGGGTGTCGTGAGCGTGGCATCCAATGTGGCGCCGCGTGAGGTCAAAGCCTTGACTGATGCGATGTTGCAGGGGGATCTTCTCAAGGCGCGCGCCCTCCATCACAGGCTTACCCCTCTTTTCAGGAACTGTTTTGTGGAGTCGAACCCGATCCCTGTCAAGGCTGCGATGGCAAAACTGGGCCTGATGAGCGGGGAAGTCCGTCCGCCGCTGTCTGATGCCACTCAGAAGACAAAAGAGATTATTTCCCTTACGCTTGATGAATTATGGAAGTGACAATAGAGAGATTCAATGAGGTGCTCGCCGCCCTTGAGGCGGGAGAACTCCGGGTCGCCGAGAAGACCGGTGGCGAGTGGAAGGTCAACACCTGGGTTAAGGAAGTGATATTGGCCGGGTTTCGTCTCGGGAAGATGACCGACATGAGCGAAGGACAGTTCTCTTTCTTTGACAAGGACACATATCCTGTGCGCAGTTTCCGTCTGGAAGACGGGGTGCGCATCGTGCCGGGAGGCACCGGCATACGCCGTGGGGCATACATCGCCCCCGGGGCTGTCGTGATGCCGCCATCCTACATCAATGTCGGTGCTTATGTGGGGGCCGGAACTATGGTGGACAGTCATGTCACGATCGGCTCCTGCGCGCAGGTGGGGTGTAATATCCACATCTCGGCTGCAACCCAGATCGGAGGAGTGCTTGAGCCGGCCGGGGCGATGCCGACCATCATCGAGGACGGGGCGTTCGTGGGCGGCAACTGCGGCATCTACGAGGGGACGATAGTCCGGGAGAAGGCCGTGATCGCATCGGGGGTCATCATCACATCCTCGACGGCTCTTTATGATGCGACAACGGGAGAATTTGTGCCGCGCAACTCCGACGGCAGGGTAGTGGTGCCGCGCGGGGCCGTGGTCGTCTCCGGAAGCCGTCCGATAAGCAAGGGCCCCAGTGCCGGAAGCGGCATGAGCCTGTATTGCCCGGTGATAGTCAAATACCGTGATGAAAAGACTTCCGCTTCGGTGTCTCTTGAAGAGTTGTTGCGATAATGGTGCTTTACAAGTATTCCGGTGCCGGCAACGACTTCATCGTCTTAGACGGCCGTTCCGGTGATGTCTCCGGGTACAGGCAGCCGGAAAAGATCTGCAGTCTGTGCAGCCGCAAGAGCGGATTCCTTTCTGCTGACGGCCGTATCGGGGCGGATGGACTGATGATATTGGGGACATCCGATGTGGTGGACTTCAAGATGGAGTTTTTCAATCCTGACGGGTCTTCCGGGA
>CAKUYG010000079.1 GCA_934702165.1 uncultured Bacteroidales bacterium
TCGGGTCAAGGGCACCGGTGAGATTGCGGAAGCCTCCGATATTGCCAGTGCCGAGCATCGGCTCATCCTCGAATGTCATCGTGCCCACGGTGCCGTCCAGCACCAGCTTGGCCGGAGCATCTATATCTACACGGCTGGAGAGGACATCTGAATACCCGAGCACATAAGAACCTGCCTCCAGGCTGCGCAGGTGGATTTCCCCGTCCGCCCCGCGATATGCTTCCGGCAGAGCACGGCTGAAGTCTCCGGTCTCGCTCGGGAAGAGGATCTCCCCGTCGATGGCGGTGAGCTTGCGCACATGGGACTGGCGGTCACCTCCCTGACGGAACACCACGAACACTCCCTGGCGCGGGCCGAGCGTCATCGGGACGGTGGTGAGCCCGCCGCTGTTGAGATATATCATCTGTTCGCGCACATCTCCGGTCATCGGATCCCAGATCTCCGGACGTCCGTTCTTGATGTCGAAAGTCGCCTCGAAGTTGACAGTCTTAGAGTTCTCCTTGTTGACAATATAATAATAGTCAAGTTCTCCGAGAGTCTTGTGGATATAGAGGACATCATCGATGTCCACACCTCTCAGGCTGAGGTCCGGGGTGAAGGACTTCCTGAGAGTCTTGAGGTCAGTGATGACCTTGCCTGACCCCCAGAGGCGGCCCGCTATCTGCCTGAGCTCGGCGGTCTGCGCTTCGTGATCCTTGAGAGACAGAGTGGATGAAGGCTTCTGCCCATAGACCAGAGCACCGGCATCCACAAGCTGCCCAATGCGGCGGATGGTCTCGATATCCATCTTGTCACCGCGTAGCATCAGATATTTGAACGGATGGGTCCCGTCAAGATAGAGCTTGCCGTCACGCACGCTGATGCGGTCCAGGAGCACTTCTTGGTTGATATACTGATATTTGGTGTTCGGCGGGAGTAGACGGTTGAGTTCGCCTTCCTTGAGCTCTGTGTTCGGCAGGTTGTCACCCATGTATACAAGGGCATCGCTGCGGCGGTCTCCGGCCTGGAGCATATACTGGATACGTGCCTCAGTGGCGAAGAAGCCATCGGAATAGTTGAACCAGAGATTGTTGCGGTTGAATGTCTGCCCATAGATCCCAAGGGTCACACCTGGCCTGCGGTCTGTAGGCTGGTGCACGTAGCTGTGGAGTATCATCCTGTTGACACCGAGGCTGTAGGCCATGTCCCCGTAGAGCTTGAGGTCGATCGGGGAGTCGCTGTAGAGCGCCATCCCGGTGAAGGCCTCGCTTCCCACTATAGGTTTGCCGTAGATGAGCGGCACATGATATGGGATGGCGTGACCTGTGTAATTGCCAGGCTTGTAGGTGATAGGCCACTCGCGGTACTCGCTGGCCTGCGCCCAGAACTCCGTCATCGGCACGTCGCAGTACTTGTACGATTTCAGCACGTCCACAGGAGGCATAGCAGCCCCGCCATAGATACCCTCAGAATAAAGCTTCATGCCGGCCCTGTGGCAGAGGTCAGCCAAGTGCTTGAAGTAGTTGTCCAGCACCAGTTCGCCGCGGGTCTTGTCGAAATCATGGATAAATGCATCCGAGAGAGCCTTGCTGCCGATCTGCTCGCCGCAGAGGACAGGGATGTATTTGTCAAGTGAATAGCCCCGGCGCTTGAGGAACTCCTCCGGAAGGGCAGCCGTCCAGTTCTGCTGGCCGCACTCCCAACTATCAACGAGGAAGTAGGTGAATGTCTTGCCGGCATAAGGCCCGGCCGCCTCTATGAGCTTGTCCGGATAGGCCGCAAAATGCACATTGAGGGCTGTGGTGTCCATCTTGTCACACTCAAGGCCCACACCCTGAGGGGAGGCCGGGTGATTGAACTTGCCGTTGGAGGTGTAGCCGAAGCGGATCACCGTCCAGTTGCCACGTGGGGCATTCCAGCGCAGGGTGCCGTCCTGGCTCATCCTGTCAGTGAGATCAATCACATCGTCAGCGGAAGCTATGGCTGTGCCGGGAGTGCTGTCCCATACTCCCCTCTCCCCTTTCTTGAGAAGACAAACTTCGCTCAACGTGGTCGGAGACAGTTTCTCATTGACTGTAAGCCTCCAGTGCTTCGAAGCCGTCTTCGGGAAAGAAAGCTTCTGGAGGGAATTGGCAGCCTTGGGGAAGACGGTGGCGACCTCCCTGTAATCAGTGCCGTTGTCAGAAACCTCAATGAGCACCGGAATCGGGAACTTCGCGGCGGAGACCATGATGTAGATCTGGAGCACCTCGGCCGTGAAAGGCTTGGCGAAGTCGAACTTCACGGTCTTGTCATCGCTGAGAGTCAGAGCCGTATTCGGGTTGCCGTCGATCAGGATGTCGGCAGGGAACTCGTCGAAAAGATCGAGATGACGGGTCTCGTCGTGATATTTATGGCTCTTGATGAGCGTTTCGAGCGGATAGCCGCCGTTGGCGGTAATCACCGGAGCGGCCTGCACAAAAGAGTTCGGGGCTGCATCGCGGTAGGCCACCACCTTGACGTCGCGGTAGAACCTTTCCTTTGAGTACGGCATGGCGAGGCTGATGCTCTGCTCGCGCCCGCTGCCTTTGACGAAAGTCTTGCGCCAGGTATACTGCTTCATGGAGAGTTCCGGCGTGATCCACGGCCCCCCGCTCTCGCTCCAGCCGTCGCAGTTGGCGGCTCCGATCTCTATCCCGAGACGGTCGGCCTCCTCCACTGCGTGGCGGAACATGGCATACCATTCGGGGCTGTTGAACTTCACGTTCTGGCAGCCTTCCACACCTATGAGGCGGTAAATGTTGAGCACCGTGGCGTTGGTGATGCCCTGGGCCTTCATGGCCTCAAGGTCTTTGGTGATACCCTCGCGGGTGATGTCCCCGTCCATCCAATGCCACCAGGTGGCGGTATGGTTCTCACTCGAAGGGGCGTTGAAGCCGGTCGGAGTCAGAGTCGGCTGCGCCTTAGCGGACAGGGCTGATGCGAAGAGCACGCAAAGTGCAGTTGTAATGGTCTTTGTGGTCAATTTCATTTGTCGCTGCTTTTATAAAAGGTGGCCTGCAGCCGCATAAGCCACAGGTCACCTTGACGATTATCTTGACGGAACGCTACTGCTGCGGCAGGCCATATCCATTGGTCACATTCCCCTTTGACTGCTGGATGGTCTCCAGAGGAATAGGGTGGAAGTAGAGAGGCACATTGGAAAGCTCGATTCCGGAGAGGACATTGTAGTCGAAGAGACCGTCCTTGCCGGCAACGATGTCCACACCCCAGTTGGTCTTGGTGTATCCGTCAGCCTCGAGCTCGGCGATCCTTGCATCGGAGAGCTTCTCGAAGAGGCCCTCGATGGCGAGGTTGTGCTCGGTGCCGGTGACTACGCTCGCTACTGAAGCGATGCTGGTGTAGTCGTAAACTCCGCGCCAGCCCGGCTTGAGGGCAGGATTGGTCTCACCTTCAGCCACATCGTAGGTAAGCGTGGCGATATTCTTGCCGGTAAGATCCACAAGCTTTGTCCAAACGTATGCGGAAAGTGTCCTTCCATTCGGGAAAGTGTAGTAGCCATCAGCCTCAAGACCGGCGATAAGAGCCTTGATGTCAGCACGGGCCTTGAGAGAATACTCAGGGAAGTATCCGCTGCGGATCTGGGAGAACTTGATGTTGCCCTCACCGAGAGTCTCCCTCTTGTACTCTGCAAGCACGGCCTTCACAAGCTCCTCACCGGAAAGACCGGAAAGCGCATGGCTTTCATCTCCGAACGCGCGTGCACGGAGCTGGTTGAGCATCGAAAGAGCTTCTGTATTCTCCCCGAGAGCCGCATCAACTTCAGCGAGTTCAAGCATCGTGATAGGCACGCGGAAGAACGCGTAGTTCATGCCGGAGTTGCGGCAGGCTACCACATAAGGGCTCGCCATCTTGTTGATATCCCACTTGTTGGTCGGGATGCCGCCATTAAGGCGAGAACCGGACTTGAATGTCACGAGTTTCTCGCTGCCCTTGCCGTCAGATCCTGTCACCACGGCAGAAGCGTCCCAGCGCTTGTCGCCGTCCTCATAGCCTGTGTAGTAGAATGTAGGGAGCACGCGGATGCCGGAGAAGACCTTGCATGGAGCCGCGTTCTTGGTGGCTCCGTCAGAAGGACGACCTTGAGAATATGGACGCTCTGACTGGTAAGGGGCTATATTGCCGACCTCGTAGAGAGACTCAGGAGAAACCTGCATGTCCATGATGTACTGGAATCCTCTCTGGAACGGGTTGTTTGCCACGCTGCGGTCGTCAGTGGTGATCAACTTGGATGTACCCTTGCGCTCACCGAGCACCTTGCGAAGGTAAGTCTGAGCTTCCTTGTAGTACTTCTCCCAGTCGCTGCGGCGGGCGTAGTCGGCCTTGGTGTTGGAGGAAAGGTTCTTTGACTGGAATGTCAAGCCGCCATAGAGGCCTTCGACATCGGTGCGGATGGTCTGCCAGCCGCCGGCGAACATATTCGCCTCGGCGATGATCTGGTTGGCGAAAGTGCGGCTCATACGCTCGGCGGTGATGCCGCCCTCCCCGAGGTCGTACATCAGAGGCTCGACCTCCTTGAGCTTTGCGATCACGGCATCGAGGATATCGAAACGGGAAGCAAGAGTATAGCTGTCGACGATCTGGTTCTCGATTCCGAAAGGCACGTCACCATAATGCTTTACGAGTTCGAGATAGCAGTACCCCCACATGGTCCAGGCCTCTCCATAGAGCTGGGTCCAGTCGTTGACACCGTTTGCGTTCTTGAATTCATCTTTCTTTTCGATGACGTTCGCAATGCGGGCGCATCTTGCAAGAATCTTGTAGAGATTGTTGAACTGGCCGCTCTTGTCGTTGACACCGACAGATGTAGGCTGGAGATAACCGATACGGCCGTTGTTGGATGTGGCCTCCGGATAGTACTCGGCGTCTGAAGCAGAGTCATTCCAGTTATAGTTGCCGCCTCCGGCCACGCCACGATAGACGCCATAGCAGTATGAAAGGGTCTTGTATGTCTCGCTGACGGATGAGGTGACGAAAGTGTCATCAGACTTGTTCGGAGAACTTACGCTCAGGAAGTTGTCGCACTGGGTGAGGGACAGGCATCCTGCAAGAGCCACTATTGGATATAATATCTTTTTCATTTGCATTCAATAATTTAGAATCCGATGTTGAGACCGAGGACAAACGAGCGCGCGCGAGGATATGCTCCATAATCGATACCCGGAGTCGGGTAATTGTCGTTCATCTGGTTGTTTGTGCTGACCTCAGGGTCAAGACCGGAATACTTGGTGAGGGTGAACACATTGTAGATGGTCGCATAAACCCTGAGAGAACTGATGCTCAAAGCCTTCGCGAATTTGGAAGCGGAAGGGAGGGTGTAGCCGAGAGTCATGGTGTTCAGACGCAGGTATGAACCGTCCTCGATACCAAGGGTGGAGACGATACCGTTCTCGTTGTAGAATAGAGGGAGACTCGCGTTGGCATTGGCTGCATTGAGCTGCTCCGGAGTCTCAAGACGGACGAGTTCTCCGTTCTGGATATCATAAATCTTGTATGAATCCTTGAGCAGGGCAAGGTGGTTCTCATAGACGCCGGTCTCCTTGTATCCGTTGAGGGACACGAGCTTGCTGATGTTGTAGATCTGGTTGCCTACGCTGTAGTTGAAATACAGGCCGAGATCCCAGTTCCTGTAGTTGGCGCTGATGTTGAAACCGCCGGTGAAGAGAGGGTTCATGTCACCGATCACGGTGTAGTCCTTGTCGTCAACGACTCCACTTCCGTCTGTATCGACGAACTTGGCCATGCCAGGGTATGCGTTCTGACCCTTAGGGGTCTTGCCTTCGGCACCATGGAAGACACCGGTAATGTTGGAACTCAGATCAGGGATGCCCTCCTTGAGGGTATAGATACCGTCAGCATAAGTGAAGTCGTCAGCGGTGTAGAAGCCGTCATACGTGAGACCACGTACAAGACCCACAGGCTTTCCTACCTCAAATCCGTAGTCATTGCCTGGATTTCCCGAATGGAACCATGAGGAGCCGTACTGCGTAGCGACATTCTCTGCAAGGGCATCAATGTTGTTTCGGTTGAAGTTGATGTTGCCGCCAACGGAGAGTCCCCAGTCGCGGGTCTCGATGATGGTACCGTTAAGGGAGAGCTCGACACCTTTGTTGGAAGTCTGGCCTACGTTCTTGAACGTGGAAGTGAATCCGGTGATGCCCGGGATGGTCACATTCATGAGAAGATCCTTGGTGGAGTTCCAGTAAAGATCGAGGCTACCGTTGAGACGTCCCTTGAGGAAACCGAAGTCAACACCGAGGTTGCGGGTCACCGTGGTCTCCCACTTGAGATCAGGGTTGGCCATGGAGGATGCAAGGTCGTAAGAGCCGAAAGTCTTGCCTCCGATAACGGAAGAAGTGGTGCTGCTGCTCCAGGTCTGAGACCAGAGGTCAGCGCTGATGCCGTCGTTGCCGACCTCGCCATAGGAGAGACGAAGTTTGAGGTCATCCATCCAGTCCACTTCCTCCATGAAAGGCTCATCACTCACACGCCAAGCAAAAGCGGCGGCTGGGAAGATTCCCCAGCGGTTGCTCGGGGAGAACTTGCTGGATCCGTCTGCACGCATCGTGACTGTGAAGAGATAGCGGTCAAGCAGGCTGTAGTTGACACGTCCGAAGAAAGACACAAGCCTTGACGGAGTGTCCCAGCCGGAATTGAACATATCCACGACCTTCTTTGATGAAGAGCTCTGATCGAACTGGTTGATCATCGTGAATGCATTGTCCTTGGTATAGTTGGCAGGGAAATGGTCTGCGTTGATCGTCATGGAGTCTCCATGGGAGTCACTCATCTCGTGGCCGAGCAAAACATTGAAACTATGGTCTTTACCGAGATTGAACTGGTAGTTCAAAGTGTTGGTCCAGCGCATGGTAGAAGAGTTGCCCTTGTAGAGGCTTGCCTGACCAGCCCAGAGTTTCTCTCCAGTGATGTCATCAAGATAACTGCTCGCGGCCGCTCCTGTCCAGGTCTTGTTCTGCTGATAAGTGCGGGAGAGGGTGAGATCAGAGTGATATGTGAGGCCCTTGATGATATTCCAGTTGACGGAGACAGTACCACGCAGGTGCTGACGCTGCTTGAGAGGCTCGTAGTCCAGAATCATCTTATATGGGTCATACATATCCCAAAGGGAAGACTTTCCATACTGCTCCACAGCGCCCTCACGCAGGGCATCCAGATCTCCCAGGATGTCCGCTGTGGCAATAGGACGGAAACGGTAGGCGGAGGACAGGGTGGAGCCGCTGCGGCTGCCGGTGCCCTCATAGCCCATGGAAGTCACATCCACATAGCGGAGGTCGAGACCCATGTTGAGCTTGTCGCTTATCTTCTGGTCAACCTTGAGGGAGACATTGGCTCTCTTGTTGTATGAGTTGATCTTCATACCGTCCTCGTCGTTGTAGTTGACAGAGAAGAGCACCTTGGTCATGTCGGTACCGCCTGACACTGAAAGGTCATGACTGTGGGAGAACGAGTTGCCATAGATCTGCTTCTGCACATCGTACTTCTCCACGTTGCGGTAACGCTCGATGTCACCATAGTCGCCGATGCCGTAAAGCCTCGTGAACGGCTGAACATAAAAACTTCCGTTGGCCTCTGCATTTGCCCATACATAAGCGAGGTAGTCATAAGGATCGAGGCCTTCGATGTACTTGGTCGGGGTGTTGAGCTTGGCGTAGCCGCTGTATGAGACTCTCACCTTGCCCTCCTTGGCACCTTTGGTGGTGATGAGCACAACGCCGTTGGCTCCGCGCGCACCGTAGATGGCGGTGGAGGATGCGTCCTTGAGGATGTCGATGGACTCCACCTGGTCTGAAGGGATGTCGCTCAGGGTACCCTGCACACCGTCGATGAGGATAAGTGGGTCGTTGGACTGGCTGATGGAGCCGCCTCCGCGGACGCGGATGTTGATGGTGGCGTCAGGACGGCCGTCCTGGGAAACGACATTCACACCGGCGAGCTTGCCCTGAAGAGCCTGGGCCACATTGGCTACAGGGGTTGAGGACAGCTGCTTGGAATTGACGGAAGACACAGAGCCGGTGAGGTCGCGCCTCTTGACGGTCTGGTAGCCGATCACCACCACGTCATCGAGATAGAGGGAACTCTCCTCGAGGGTGATGTCATAGACGCTCTGCCCGGCGGTGACTTTAACTTTGACGTCAGTGTAGCCGATGCAGGATGCTACGAGAGTGGAATTTGCGGGAACGGAAAGCGTCCAATGTCCGTCGAGATCGGTCATCGCACCATTCTGCGTGCCTTCGACGACGATGCCGGCGCCTATGACAGGCTCACCTTTGGCATCTCTGACAGTTCCCGATACTTGCTGCTGCGCAAAAGCCGACACGCCCACCATGATGAGCGAAACAAAGGCCAGCGCAACCTTTCTGAGATGATTTATCATCATAAGGATACTGAAATTGGTTATACGGTTGTGTTGTTAAAGTGTATTCGTGTTATTCGGTCGGCAAATTTAGCACAAATTTTAATAATCGCGCAAGAACACAATAAAAAATATTTTTAATATCATCCGATCACAAAGCACAAAAAAACCGCAGCCGGGGTGTCCGGCTGCGGCGGGAAATCTATAAGGTGTCGGCACTACTACTGCTGCTTGAAGCCATAGCCGTTTGTGAATCCACCGGTAGAAAGTACGTTAGGGGTGAACGGAACCAGATAGATAGGTGCGCTCACGTAGTCGTAGTCATAGAAGAGGTAATCAAGATACTCCTTCTCATACTTCACGAGATCTGAGCCCCATGCCTTCTTGGTATAACCATCCTTCTCAAGTTCGGCGGCATCGGCCACAGGCTTGAAGAGGCCCTCGATGGCGAGGTTGGTGTTGTCTCCAGCCGTAGGGAACTTGCTTGAGTTTGCGGCATCGGCCACAGCCTTCCAGTCGTCGTTCTGGCCTCTCCAGCCCGGGAAGAGCACAGGGTCTGACTCGTCTGTGCACTGGGCGGTGAGACGATAGCCATACTTTGACTTGGCGTCTACGGTCTTCACCCAAACCTCGTTGGAGATGGTGTTGCCGTTCTCGAAAGTATAGCTGCCGTTGGCCTTGAGACCTGCGATCATCGCAGCGGTCATGTCCTTGATGTTCTTGATGGCCTCAGGGAGGTAACCGGTGCGGATGAGTGTCCAGCGGCGGTCGCCCTCGCC
>CAKUYG010000080.1 GCA_934702165.1 uncultured Bacteroidales bacterium
CCAGGTATTACCCCGGCAACCCGGAACTGAGTTTCTGGTGCCCGAACATCAACATCTTCCGCGATCCCCGCTGGGGACGCGGCCAGGAAACCCCCGGGGAAGACCCTTACCTGACGGAAGTGATCGGGGTGCAGACCGTCAAGGGCATGCAGGGCGATGACGACAGATACTTCAAGACCCACGCCTGCGCGAAGCACTTCGGGGTGCACAGCGGGCCGGAACCGCTGCGGCACCGTTTCGATGTCAGCGTGTCGGGACGCGACCTGTGGGAGACATATCTGCCTGCGTTCAAGGCCCTTGTGACCGAGGCCAACGTGCAGGAGGTGATGTGCGCATATCATCGCTACGAGGGGGTGCCGTGCTGCGCCAGCGACCGGCTTCTCCAGAATATACTCCGAGACAAATGGGGCTACAAGTCCCTGGTGGTCACCGACTGCGACGCCATCAACAACTTCTACACCCCGGGGCAGCACGAGACCCATCCGGACGCCATGCATGCCTCCGCCGATGCAGTGCTGAACGGTACAGACCTTGAGTGCGGCAACAGTTTCATCTCCCTCCTCGAAGCCCTCAAGCAGGGGCTCATCAAGGAGTCGGATCTGGATGTCCATCTTCGCCGTACCCTGCGCTCCCGCTTCGAACTGGGGATGTTCGACCCTGCCGGGATGATCCCGTGGGCAGGCCTGGGTCCGGAGGTCATCAGCAGTGAAGAGCATGACGCACAGGCGGTGCAGGCCGCGGCCGAGTCCATGGTGCTGCTGAAAAACGAGGGCGTGCTGCCGCTTTCACGCAAGATCCGCAAGATTGCGGTGCTCGGCCCGAATGCCGACAACGTGCAGATGCTCAACGGCAACTACGGCGGCACCCCTACGGCGGAGCATGCCCGCTCTATCCTTGCCGGCCTCAAAAAGGCGATTCCGGAAGCCGAGATCTTCTATGATCCTGCCTGTGACTATGTTGACGAGTACAATACCGAGAACCTCCTGCCGCGCTTCAACGGTGGCAAGGGACTCAAGGTGCAGTTATACGGCGGAAAGAGCTTGTCAGGCAAGGCTTTGAAAGAAGAGTATAAAGACGGCGAAATCAACTTCAGCACCTTCGGTGCATACGGTTTCTCGGAGGGCGTGGATGCCGAGGGAGTGGCAGTAAGGCTGAGCGGCGAATTCAAACCGGACTTCGACGGACAGCTCCAGTACAATATCTCCAGCGACAACGGCTACACCCTCAAAGTCAACGGGCGTACCGTAGAGAAGGCGGGTAAGGCTGCCCGTCGCGGTTTCGGATTCCGCAACACAGTGCCGGACTACAAGTCAATCCCTGTCAAGAAAGGCTCAAGCTATGCCATAGAAGTGGAGTATGTGCGCGGTGACGGTCCGTTCGCCATGCTCTCAGCGCAGTTCTGCCGCAGGGAAAAGGCTGGGTTCGAGTCCCTTGCTTCCAAGGTGGCAGATGCCGACGCCATCATCGTGGTCGGAGGCATAACGGCCTCGTTCGAAGGAGAGGGCGGAGACCGTCCGGACATAGAGCTTCCGAATGTCCAGAGGCGTCTGCTCAAGGCCATGCATGCCACTGGACGGCCGGTTATATATGTCAACTGCTCCGGTTCTGCGATGGGATTTGAGGGGGTTGAGGACAGTTATGATGCTCTCATACAGGCGTGGTATGGCGGCCAGGGAGGAGCTGACGCCCTCGCGGGGCTGCTGCTCGGAGACTTCAATCCGTCTGCAAAACTCCCTGTGACTTTCTATGCATCCACAGCGCAGCTGCCTGATTTCCAGGACTACAGCATGGAAGGCAGGACCTACCGCTATTTCCGTGGAGATCCTATGTACCCGTTCGGCTTCGGGCTCAGTTACACTTCATTCGGATACGGGCAGGGCAGGCTTTCTGCCGCTTCCGCCAAGCCGGGCAAGAAAATCACCCTTACAGTGCCTGTCACAAACACCGGGGCTGTGGACGGAGAGGAAGTCGTACAGGTCTATGTCAAGAGCCTTGACAGGGCGGACGCCCCTCTTAAATCTTTGAAAGCCTTCAAGAAGGTGAAGATCGCCGCAGGCAAGACCGTGAAAGTCAAACTGGAGCTTGACAACGAGGCTTTCCACTTCTATGATGGCAATGACGGGCTCGCCCCGGCTCCTGGCCGCTACAAGATCCTCTATGGCTCCTCATCCGCCGACCGCGATCTGAAATCTCTGGATTTCATCCTGCTGTAGCGATTTTTTCCTATATTGCGTGACAAACACATAAGATATGACCACAGCAACAAAAATCCTCTCATGCCTCGGACTTGCCATGGCCTTGGTCGCCTGCGGCGAGGCTGAGATACCGCTTGTCTATGACAAGGAGAACACCCTCGGTACTTTCAATGCACCACAGATGAGCCCGTCAGGGCTTGAAAAGCCGCAGGAAAGCCTTCCGGACCCATTTGCCTGGGCATCAGGACGCGGAGAGGTGAAGAACTTCCGCGACTGGGAGAAACGCAGGGCGGAGATTTCCTCCATGATCCAGTACTATGAGACAGGACCCAAACCGGTGGTGGCACCGGAAGATGTCAATGCGAGAATGAGCGGCGACACCCTGTATGTCGATGTCAAAGTCGGGAGCGAGACGCTGACCCTCAGCTCATATATAGCATATCCTGAAAGCGGGGAAGGGCCGTACCCGGTGATGATCGGCACGAGTGTAATGTCCCTGCCGCACAGTCTTTTCGAGGACAGGCCAGTGGCCCTGATGGTGTTCAACGAAAAACAGGTCAACAACTATACCCAGTGGGGGCCGCACGGCAGCCGCGGGGAATTCGAGTTCGACCGCCTCTACCCGGATCTCAAGAAAAACGGGGCCTATATCGAGTGGGCTTGGGGCTTGAGCCGCCTGATAGACGGGCTCTGTCAGCTCGGGGAAGTGAAGACCCGTATAGACACACGCCATATTGGGGTGACCGGCTGCTCCTATGCCGGTAAGATGGCCCTTTTCTGCGGAGCGTTCGACGAGAGGGTCGCCCTTACCATAGCCCAGGAGCCGGGCGGCGGCGGTGCTGCCGCGTGGCGTGTCTCACACACGCTCAAGGATGTGGAGAGTCTGGAGAAGACGGACTACAACTGGTTTCTCGAAAGTTTCCGCGACACGTTCTCAGGCGAGAAAGTGTGGAACATCCCTTATGACCGCCACGAACTCTGTGCTATGATTTGTCCACGTGCTCTTCTTATTCTTGGAAATACTGACTATCAATGGCTTGCTGACGAGTCTGGATATGTGTCCGCCAACGCTGCCCGCAAAGTCTGGGAGCGCTTCGGGATAGCTGACCGGATGGGCTGGTCAATAGAGGGCGGGCATCCGCACTGCCTGCTTCCGGAGTCGCAGTATCCGGAAGTCGAGGCGTTCATCGACCGTTTCCTGCTCGGAAAAGATGTCTCTACGGTGGTGATGAAAGCCCCGATGTTCGAGGATGTTGATCTTTCCCGCTGGATAAAATACTAAAGTTTCAAGGGGCCGCTTGGCGGCCCCTTGATTATTCTGATGGTTTCCCCTTGATGTAGTGTGTCCTAATGAACGGGGTCGAGTAGCAGTAGGGGATGAAGCCCAGCGACGGTATGGGGCGGGTCAGTATGAGGTTGGCGAGTTTGCCGACTTCGACCGATCCGCAGATGTCGCTGACCCCCATGGCGTAAGCCCCGTTGATGGTGCAGGCGTTGAGGGCCTGGACAGGCGTGAGCCGCATCTTGATGCAGGCCTGTGCCATCACCATGCGCATGTCGCCGGACGGGGAGGAGCCGGGGTTGAAGTCGCTGGCCAGGGCGATGCCGAGGCCGCCTGCGATGAAGTCCCGTGCGTGGGCGTACGGGAGTCCGAGGAAAAACGATGAGCCGGGGAGCATGGTGGGCATGGTTTCGGAACCGCGCAAGGCAGCTATGCCCTCTTCTCCGGTGCGTTCGAGGTGGTCTACAGACAAGGCTTTGTGTCTGAGTGCTGTGGAAAGACCTCCGATGACGGCGATTTCATCAATGTGCACTTTAGGGCGCAGTCCGAAGCGTTCTCCTGCTGTGAGGATCAGATCCATGTCCTCCGGGCTGAAGAAGCCCTCGTCGCAGAACACGTCGATGAACTCCGCCAGTCCCTCCTCCGCCACGCGCGGGATCATCTCCCTGATTATCAGTGATACATAGTCGTCCTTGCATCCGGTGTAATCCCTGCCTACCGCGTGGGCACCGAGGAAAGTGGCGCGGATCACAGCCGGGACGTTCTCACGTATGCGCCTTATCACGCGCAGCATCTTGAGTTCGTCCTCGACAGTCAGTCCGTAGCCGCTCTTTATCTCTATGGCTCCGCTGCCTTTCTCCATCATCTCCTTGACCCTTTCAAGGCTCTGCCGGTAGAGGGAGTCCTCATCGGTGGCATGCAGAAGGTCGGCGGAGTTGAGGATCCCGCCGCCGCGGGCGGCTATCTCCTCATAGCTCAATCCGTTTATCTTGTCGATGAATTCCTCCTCACGCGAGCCGGCATAGACTATGTGGCTGTGGGAGTCGCAGAACGAAGGCAGAATCATGCATCCGGAGGCGTCCACCCTGGAGTCGAAATGCCCTTTCGGGCAGCCGGACATGGGCCCGAAGCCGGAGATGAATTCCCCGTCCATGCTGAGCCATGCGTTGTGGATGCTGCCGGTACGGGACATCTCATCTCCCTGCAGACGCAATGTGCCGGCAGGGGTGATGCCCGTAAGTTCTTTAATATTGAAGAATAAGGTCTTCATTGCGCAGGAACTCGGTGGATTTCTCAATCAGAGGATGGAGATAGCTGTCGTTGTCCACGAAAGGCACCTGCCTGCGGTATTCTTCCACGACTTTTTCAAGTATCGGAGATGTCCTGGCAGGTCGGCGGAATTCAAGTGCCTGCACGGCGTTCAGCAGTTCTATGCCAAGCACTTCTTCCACGTTGTCCATGACCCTGACGAGCTTGGTCGCGGCGTTGGAGCCCATGCTCACATGGTCTTCCTGCCCCTGAGAGGACGGGATGGAGTCGCAGGAAGCCGGCCAGCAGAGACCTTTGTTCTGGCTCACGATGGATGCGGCCGTGTATTGCGGGATCATGAACCCGCTGTTGAGCCCTGGCTTGGCCACCAGGAAAGCTGGCAGGCCCCTCTGGCCCGAGATGAGGCGGTAGGTGCGGCGCTCTGAGATGCTTGCGAGCTCTGACATCGCGACGGCAAGGGAGTCCATCGGAAGGGCTATCGGCTCTCCATGGAAGTTGCCTGCGGAGATGATCATGTCCTCATCGGGGAAGACGTTAGGATTGTCGGTCGTGCTGTTGATTTCTGTCTCGATGACTGATTCCACATAGCGTATGCAGTCTTTGACGGCACCGTGCACTTGCGGGATGCAGCGGAAAGAGTAAGGATCCTGCACATGGACTTTATCACGGCGTATAAGTTCGCTTCCCTCAAGTAGATGCAGGAACCTGTCGGCGGTGCGGATCTGTCCCTTGTGCGGCCGCAGCAGGTGGGTGAGCGCGTAGAAAGGCTCGATGCGCCCGTCGTATGCATCCAGAGATATGGCTCCGATGTAGTCAGCCCACTTGGAAAGGCGCTTGCTCTTGAGGAGGCACCATACGGCATGTGCGCTCATGAACTGGGTGCCGTTGAGCAGGGCCAGTCCCTCTTTGGACTGGAGAGTTATCGGTTGCCATCCGAATTCGGCTGAGACTTCAGCGCTCGGGCGGACTTTGCCCTTGTAGAGTACTTCTCCAAGTCCCAGCAACGGCAGGGACAGGTGTGCAAGAGGTGCGAGGTCTCCGGAGGCGCCGAGCGAGCCGTGCTGGTAGACTACTGGGAGGATGTCGTGGTTGAACATGTCGATGAGCCGCTGCACTGTGGCGAGCTGGGCGCCGGAGTGGCCGTATGAGAGGGACTGCACCTTGAGCAGCAGCATCAGTTTGACTATCTCCGGGCGCACGGTCTCACCAGAGCCGCAGGCGTGGGAGACCACCAGGTTGTACTGGAGCTGGGAGAGCTTGTCCTCGGGAATCGTGACATTGCACAGCGAGCCGAAGCCTGTGGTCACTCCGTAGACCGGCCGGCCGATGTCCTCCATCTTGGTGTCCAGATAGCGGCGGCATTTTTCTATCGCCAGCACGGACTCTTCCGAAAGGGCGAGCTGTGCGTGGCTGCCGATTATTTCCTTGACCCTGTCGAGGGTGAGATGTTCCGATGAAATGTGATGTGTCATAGTTCTGAGTCTAAAGCATTGTTTATAAGTGTGTCGTCTGCTGTTACAGGCATCGTTACTTTAAGTTCCGGGGTGCGCTGCATCTCTCTCAGGATGGCGCTGATGGCACCGCTGTTGCGGGCCCAGCTGCGGCGTGCTATGCCGTTGTTGACGTCCCAGAAGAGCATCTGCCGTATGTGGCGTGCGGAGTCTTCGGATCCGTCTATGACCATCCCGAATCCGCCGTTGATCACTTCTCCCCAGCCGACTCCGCCTCCGTTGTGTATGGACACCCAGGTGGCGCCTCGGAATGCGTCCCCGATCACGTTCTGCACAGCCATGTCGGCGGTGTAGCGCGAGCCGTCATAGATGTTGGATGTTTCCCTGAAAGGGGAGTCCGTGCCGGAGACGTCATGGTGGTCGCGGCCAAGCACTATCGGTGCCGTGATCTCGCCGCTGCGGATGGCATCGTTGAACGCGAGGGCGATCTGTGTGCGTCCGAGGCAGTCGGCATAGAGAATCCTGGCCTGTGAGCCCACTACGAGGTGGTTTCTGCCGGCTTCCTCGATCCAGTGGATGTTGTCCTGCATCTGGCTTCGGATCTCATCCGGAGCCTGTCCGGCAAGTTTTCTCAGCACATTGACGGCGAGAGCGTCGGTTTTTGCGAGGTCTTGAGGGTCTTCTGACATGCAGACCCAGCGGAACGGTCCGAATCCGTAGTCGAAGTAGAGGGGGCCCATGATGTCCTCCACATAAGAAGGGTAGCGGAAAGATCCGTCTTCCCTCAGGATGTCAGCTCCGGCGCGGGAACTCTCAAGAAGGAAGGCGTTGCCATAGTCGAAGAAGTACATCCCCTTGGCCGTAAGCTTGTTGATTGCTGTCACCTGACGCCTCAGTGAAGCCTGCACGGCCTGCTTGAACGCCTCCGGCTCATCGGCCATCATCCGCTTCGCCTGCTCGAAACTCAGCCCTGCCGGGTAGTAGCCTCCGGCCCACGGGTTGTGCAGGGAGGTCTGGTCGGATCCGAGGTCAACCTTGACGTCCTCATCTGCAAGCCTTTCCCATAGGTCAACTACATTGCCGATGTAGGCCATGGATACAACCTCCTTGTCCGTCACGGCCTTGCGTATGCGCGGCATGAGTTCATCCAGATCCTCGTGCAGCTCGTCCACCCAACCCTGATCATAGCGCTTGCGTGCCGCCAGCGGGTTGATTTCCGCTGTGACGCTCACTACTCCGGCGATGTCGCCGGCCTTGGGCTGCGCGCCGGACATGCCCCCGAGACCGGCGGTGACAAAGAGCGTCCCCCTCATCTGCTCGGCGGTACCTTCAAGTCCGCGCTTGCGGAGCTGCATCCTGGCTGCGTTCATCACAGTGATCGTGGTGCCGTGGACGATTCCCTGCGGACCTATATACATATAGGAGCCTGCGGTCATCTGGCCGTATTGTGATACGCCGAGGGCGTTGAATCTCTCGTAGTCGTCGCGGCTGGAGTAGTTGGGTATCACCATGCCGTTTGTCACCACCACGCGCGGTGCGTCCTTGTGGCTCGGGAAGAGGCCGAGCGGCAGTCCCGAGTACATCGAAAGGGTCTGCTCGTCAGTCATCTGGGCGAGATACTGCATCGTCAGGCGGTATTGCGCCCAGTTCTGGAAGATGGCGCCGTTGCCTCCGTAGATTATGAGTTCGTGCGGATGCTGCGCCACACGCGGGTCGAGGTTGTTCTGTATCATCGCCATGATGGCAGCCGCCTGACGGCTCCGTGCCGGGTACTGGTCTATCGGCCTGGCAAGGATCTCATTGGATGGGCGGTAGCGGTACATGTATATACGGCCGTAGTCCCGCAGCTCCGCCGCGAACTCCGAGGCCAGCACGGGGTGGAGTTCTTCGGGAAAGTAGCGGAGGGCGTTCTTGAGCGCAAGGGCCTTCTCCTTGCGGCTCAGGATGTCCTTGCGCTTGGGAGCGTGGTTGATCTGGGGGTCGTATGGTTTGGTTTCAGGCAGGTAGGACGGGATGCCTTCAAGTATCTCCTCCTGCCAGCTCAGGTGATGGTGGTCGGGATTGTTCATTGTATATGGCTGTTGACGATTTCAAGGATCTGGTCTTGAAGCTCCTGGGCTTCGGCTGCGATGGCGTCTGCCTCGGCGTTGAGTCCGGCTGCCGCCGTCTGGTCCTGGAGTCCGGCTGAATTGATACGCACGTTGAGCTGTGCTCCGCGTATCGCCGCTGTGGCCGCGAGTGCGCCTACTCCTGCATCGGAAGCCGAGGCAGGATTGCCTTTTTCGGCCATTGCCTTGGCGATCGGGAGTGCTTTCAGTGCTGTCTTCATGGTACGTAGCGGCACCTGTGCGGCGTAGAGGGTTGCTGCTTCGAGGGCGGCGGCGCGTGCTGCCTTCTCCTCCTCGTTGCCCTTCGGCATCTTGAACACCTCCATGATCCTGTCGAAGGCGGCCGTGTCCTCGTCCACGAGGTTCAGGAGTTCATTCATCACCTTCTGGCCTTCATCCGCCCAGTCTGAGAACTCTTTCCACCTCTCGTCCCAGCCTCTTTTTCCGGCTGAGAGGTTAGCCACCATCGTGCCGAGGGCGGCGCCCAGAGCCCCCATGTAAGCGGAAATGGATCCTCCTCCAGGGGCGGGGGATTCGGATGCGGTCTCCTCGGCGAACGCCTTGAGATCCATTCTGATGAGCCTGTGCCTCTTGGCTTCTTCGGTCTCGTCTTGCATGAGGTATTCGATGACTTTCTCATGCGGATTGAACGGCTTGAGGTCGTCC
>CAKUYG010000081.1 GCA_934702165.1 uncultured Bacteroidales bacterium
CAACTACTCAATTCAAGAGGACGACAGGAGTACTCAAAGGACGCACGCATAATTGAAATCTCTTGTTTTAAAATGAAAAAGAAATTACTAATAATACTATTAAGCCTGACAAGTCTAAATAGTATAGCACAAACAAACACATATTATACTGTGCATAGAATCGATACTATTGAAAATGGAAAATTAATAGAGCAACAAATATTTAATGCTATTGATGTTGAGTATAATATCATTGAAGGTATTGATTACTTACTTATAAATGGTAACATATCATGTTATAGAACAAATGATCCATTAGACTTTGTGCGGATAGGCAACGCATTATTTATTAAAACAAATTATAATATCATAATAGGAAAAGATAAATTTAAAGGAACGATACTTAAAGGAGGAAAGCACAACATAACTGTTTTCATTTTTCCTTTAGGAAACAATAGATCACTTCAATTCTATTGTACCCCTTATGACTAGGGTACCCGAGCAGTTACTATTTATGTTATAGAAACAAGTTATTCAACCAACCTCACTAATAATCAGTGACAAGTTATTGAAAAAGTCATTAATCCGCAAGAGAGGAGCAGAAGACATCCGCTTAGGGAGATTATGAACGCGATTCTTTACGCCAACAAGACAGGCTGCCAGTGGCGGATGCTTCCGCAGGATTTCGCGCCATGGCAGACAGTCTACTATTATTTCAAAACAACAAATGTCCTGGTACAATAAAGTCATCAGTCTTTTCGTCAAAGACTCTTTGGAGCGAAAGCGCTTCATCGACGAATTCAACAACAACGCTAAAGGCAGTTTCCAAAACCTGTCGGTCGATGTTCTTTTCTTGGCGCGCACCTGTCCGGGAAAAGAAGACTGTTCATATCGGCATGAGTTTTCCGCCCCAAGATTCGCAAGCGGATTCGAGATACAAGTATGCGGAGGCAAGCCGGTCCCACCTGAAGACATCATCATAATCGGGCAGATTATTCTGTTGGACAAGGTGTTGGTAAGGAGAATGTACTTATTGCATTGGGACACATTCATCATTAGAGACATCCGGACTGAACGCAGCGTGGATTGGAAAATAAAAGATTTTGTCGGTTTCTGCGGCATGCTAAATTAGATAAGTCATGTTCTGGATCAGAAAAAGAAAAAAGCAAGAAAAAGATATGATACGAGAGGCTCTGTCTGAACCTCTTGACATGAAACGGGTCTTCTCTACCATCAACGATAGAGATGAGTTGTCAGACACTTTCAAATCCATATGTAGAATCGCCCATCCGGACAGGTTCATTGACTCCCCAGAGAAAATGGCCCTTGCTGAACAACTGTTTAAAGAAGCACAACAATACAGAACCGATTTGCAGAAATTGAAAGAGATATATAATACAGCCGCACAACAATTGAAAGGAGATACAATATGAAATGTTCGTCATGCAACCATGAATTCGGGAATGGTGATTATTGCGCCCATTGTGGCGTTGACCGTGTAACCGGACTTGGGCACTACTATGGCTACAACGCCCCGACATCATCAGCACCCACAGCCGACACCCGCATACAATCCACCGCGAATTCCGCCAGCAATGATGGAGGAGACCAACAGTCAATATGCTGGCATTGCGGTGAAATAATACCCAATGGGGCCAAGTACTGTCCATTTTGTGCGACATTGCTGATTGTGCGATGTCCAAACTGCGGGTTGGAATACTCGTCCCGATACCCCGTATGCAGCAACTGTGGAACCAATCGGGAAGAGTACGAAGAGCTCAAACGCAAGGAGATTGAAGAGAAAGAGAAGTCCTTGAAGCAGGAAGAAGCAGAGAAACATCTTCAGATTGAACAAAACAAGACCAAGGTTTTGAAGTATATCTACAAAAATCAAAAACCACTTAAAAAAATGAAGAAAAAATCAGAGAGGCGAGGATTAGTCTAAACCATTATAATGATATGTACCTTCTTTGTACTTATCATAAGTACGACTTGTATCAACGAAAACGAAGTTCTATGTATAGGCCTAAGCTCACTATCACTTATTCTTCTCATAATTGCCACAATAGTAGGAGTCTCAAATGCAAGAGAAACGCCACAGAGCGACTTCATCTCTCAAATGGAAAAAGATCTCGGTGGAATCTTAATTCCAAGAGAAGAAGTCATCAGAGCCATCAACTCTGCCATTGAAGAAAAATAGACAGTAAAACTTTGGGTAATTTCATGTCAAGCCATGACACACATCAACAACCCCCTCCTCACCTTACTCTTCACAGCAACCACCTTGGTGGCCTGTCGGCCGTCCGTCGGGGCAGCAAGCGGGGACTCGTCAAAACAGACTCATTGCCTCTTTCATTACCAGAATAATTTGACTATATTCGCTATGTGAAATTTTCAGCATAAATGTCATAAGTTTTAGATAGCTCATGTATATAGCAAGAAATCAATACCTTGAGAGACTACAATCAGCGAGGGAGAATGGCCTTATTAAGATTGTGACCGGCTTGCGAAGATGTGGAAAGTCGTATCTGCTGTTCAAAATCTTCAGGAAGTTCCTGATCGAAGATGGGGTCAAGGAAGACCACATAATCGGAATTGCACTGGATGATCTGGACAATGCGGCTCTTCGTGATGGGAAAGTACTGCTCTCAAACATCAGAAGCCTATTGAAAGACAGTGACACTTATTATGTCCTTCTTGACGAAGTACAGCTCGTTGAAGGGTTCACCGATGTCCTGAACAGCCTCCTGCACAACGAAAATGTAGATGTTTATGTCACCGGGAGCAACTCCCGCTTCCTTTCATCAGATATTGCCACGGACTTCCGTGGCAGGGGCTATGTCATCAATCTTCATCCACTCTCTTTTTTGGAATATGTCACAGCATTTGACGGCAGTATAGACGAAGCCTGGGAAGAGTATTACACTTACGGAGGTCTTCCGCTTATCCTGTCTCTCGAAGGCGATACAGCAAAGAGCGAGTATCTCTCAGAACTCTACCGCACCGTGTATCTTTCTGACATCAAGGAGCGACACGATATCAGACACGGTCCCGATTTTTCCGACCTTGCGTCCGTACTAGCATCGTCCATAGGCTCCCCAGCCAATCCATTGAAACTCGCCAACACATTCAAGAGCACCAAGAAGTCAACCATCTCAAGCGCGACTGTCTCCAGATACATTGACTACCTATGCGATGCGTTCATAACAGAGAAGTCGGTCCGGTTCGACCTCAAAGGCAAGCGATATATCGGTTCGCTGTCGAAATACTATTTCACCGACATCGGCATCCGCAACGCAATACTTGGATTCCGCCAGCAGGAGGAAAGCCATATTATGGAGAACATCATCTTTAACGAGCTTCGCATCAGAGGTTTCCGGGTTGATGTCGGCAATCTTGTTCAACGTACGACAGACAAACAAGGCAAGACTGTCAGAAAATCTCTAGAAGTGGACTTTGTCGCAGACAGCGGTAACAACCGGTATTATATCCAGTCGGCTCTTGATATGCCGACCAGAGAGAAAGTCGAGCAGGAGACACGGTCTCTCCGTGAAATTGGAGACTCTTTCAAGAAAATCGTCATCGTGAAAGGCCGGATCAAACCAAGACGGGATGATTCCGGCATCCTCACCATCGGCCTTTTCGATTTCTTATTGCATTCCGAAAGTATTGATTTATAGCGCAGCAAGCTGATGGACGAGCAAAAACCCCATAGCGAGGGAGACATAATCATCTTCCAGCCCTCCGAAATCTTCGGCATCTACTCCGACTTTCTTGCAAGGCAAGGCGGTAAAGTAGTGAGTGTCAGAGGAATATTCAAGCAGGGAGCGGGAAAATCTTACAGCGGCTATTTCTACGATGTCATTTGCGACCAGTATAGCGGTCAGGAACTCGGCATCAAGATTCCGGGGCCATTGAGAGACAACCTCACTGACGGCAATCTCGTGGATCTCGCCGGTGTGATTGAACGCAGGCTCAACCAGAAAGGATTCATCCAGCTCACGCTTGCCGTCACGCGTGCGGACATAGTCATGGAACAGACTCTCTCCGAGGATGACATGAAGCGGATCGAAATCCGCAACCGTAAAGCCGGGCAGGGATTCAAGAATGTCGACCTGATACTGGAATCCAGACTGATGGCCGATGAACGCCCGCAGATAGCTCTGGTCTATGCCGAGACCTCCATAACGGATGCAGACTTCAACGCCGGCAAAGAGGCGGCAGAATCCAAGATCGACTTCGACGAATTCCGGATCAATTTCGCGAAGCCCGATGAAGTCATCGAAAATCTTCAGGCCCTGGACAAAGATGAATATGACGCCATCGCGTTGATCCGGGGTGGCGGCAGCGGCATCGAGCATCTGGACGATGTCAACATACTCGAGACGGTCAGCAACTTGTCCACCGCCCTGATATGCGCAGTCGGCCATGCAGAAGATAAGCTTTTCATCAAATTCATCGCCGACAAGGTGCTCCCCACCCCGAATGGACTGGGTACATACTTCAAGGACATGGTCGAGACCGTGGCGCAGAAAAGAAGCAAATCCAGAGAAGTGCTGGCCAAGCAGATAGAAGCCCAGTTCAAGAGTCAGATCGAAACCGCCAAAAAGCAGAACACCGAGTTGCAAACTAAACTCGAACAGCTCACCAAGAGTTCGGAAGCATCCCAAAAACTACATAAAGACCAGATCGAGGCCGCCAACAAACAGAATGCCGAACTCCAGAAGAAAATCGAGGAAATGAGCAAGAACTCCGAGGCCGGCAGAAAAGCCAACGAAGAACAGTTGTCCAGACTCAACGACCAGTTGTCGAAGCTCCAGCAATCCATCAACTCCTTGAACGCCAAGAATTCAAATTACTCCGAGATGCTGGCCGATTCCAGAAAGCGCTGCAGCCAACTCGAAGCCGAATTGACACAGGCAAACAGCAAAAAGAGCAACAACAGCCTCCTGATAATAGCCGCACTGCTCATCATAGCATTGCTTATCGCACTCATTCTCAAATAGCCAACATAATGCAAACAAACAACCCCCTCCTCTCCTTACTCTTAGCTGCAACCACCTTGGCGGCCTGCCGCCCGTCCGTCGGGGCAGGCAATGAAGCCACGGTAAACCAGACAACGGCCCGGACAGCAACAACAACCGTGCAGACAGCACCAGAAACAACGCGAACCGGTCACAACCCGATGCTCTACTGCCCGACTCCGATCCCGGACCTGATCGAATACAACCTTGACAGCTGCTATATCTCCACAATACGGAAGCATGTCAATTTCGGGAAAGGGCTCGAAAACGGAGAGCTCATCATCAATTTCGAAAACGTTAGGCAGCCGCATTTTATAGTCAAACTTAAAGGCAAAGAAGTGCTTAACGAAGCTCGTGGCAACGCAAAATCGACCCTCGCGGCATACGACTTCGACGGGGACGGGCGGAAAGAGGTCTTCTACCAGAACGGTGACGAATTCAACCTGGTAGTGTACGGGTTCAAGGGCCAGAGACTGGAAAAGCTTGGCGCCGTTACGTGCAACAACGGGCTCATCATCACCGATGACGGGCTGTGCGCATCAAGGTACGGCTCGCAAGGACTCTGCGACATGTTCAGGATCAAGGACGGCAAGATGGAAATCTCCAAAGACGAAGACATAGACCCGTTGCTGTTCTCATCCGATGATTTCAGGAATCTCCGCTACTCCTTCGAAGACACAAGCAAGGAGGACAGACTGCCAGATCCCATGTTTGACGCGGACATATACATAATGCCCGAAAGCCCTTACGGCGACCACGCTCTCAATGTGGATCTCGACCATGACGGCAGCCCGGAGCAATTGTATCTGGGAGACGACGCACACGGCTACATCTACCTGAGGTTGCAGATTCCGGGCAGCAGGACGTCACATAGCCTTATAGATCTCATGGATGAGGAAGATACCGTCGCATTCCGCTCCGACGGATACGACCTCAGATTCAAGGACAAAGTCCAGCTTTCAGCCAAGGACACGGACGGGGACGGCATGCTCGAAGTCATCGTCACTGCCGGGTCACACGTGAAGAACTCAAACTACATCTTCAAATACACCCGGGACGGGGAGCCAACGCTCATCAAAAAGTATGTCCAGAACTGAAAGCAGATTCGTGCACACTTTTCAGTCCCTCACCGGAAACGGCCGGTTCCCGTACAGCACATAAGACCTTTAAAAGCAAACATTCGACATTTGCGGTTCTCAATACATTGACTATTTTTGCGTTTTACCATGAAACATACAGCATACACGGAAGGCGACATCGACACACCCGCCTGCAAAACCGGCGAGATCTTCGAGACGTACACGCCGGAAAAAGCCTCAAGTGAGACCCTCGGCAGATTCATCGAGGCGCAGGAGCGCTTCCACACATACGAAACCGCCTTGCAGGAATTGCGCAACGGACGGAAAGAAAGTCACTGGATATGGTTCATATTCCCACAAATCAAGGGCCTGGGAAGATCCGGAATGTCGGAATACTACGGCATAGACTCGCTGGACGAAGCCAGGCACTACCTTCAAGACCCGACCCTCGGCAGTAGACTACGTGAAGCCACGCTCGCAATGCTCGCCCACGAAGGCCGCAGTGCAGTGAGCATCCTCGGAGTGACGGACGCGCTCAAGTTCCGCTCCTCGATGACCCTTTTCGACCTTGTCTCCCCGGACGACATATTCGCCGAGGCCCTCCAGCGTTTTTTCAACGGAAGCCGGTGCAAATACACTACTGAGGTTATAGAATAATGACGGCGGAATACTCTAACCTAGCTCAGGAATCGCAGCCCGACGGCTTTCTTGGTCGCAGGTTATAGCATAATACATGAAAAATGCTCTAACCTGCAGCGAGGAGAACATCCTCGGAGAGACGGATGCACTGCGAGCACACAACTTCTCAAACAAGGGAGTCAGATCATGATGCTCTCGGGTCCTGACGAATTCAGGAACATCGCAAAGTAAATCGGCAAGTACGTAATCCGTCCCTTGACAGAAACCGTACGCTCGTTTGAAAGCACCAATCCCCTTTTGATATTGTAATCCTTGACATCCATGAATCTGTCCAGCGAACTGTGCCTCTTATTGTCCTTTCCGGACTTCACCTCCACAGGCATAGCCGTAAGATCATCATAGTCATCAACCAGAAAGTCCACCTCACCATTTTTCTTGTTGTCATAATAATACAGGCAGTATCCATGAGCTTTCAGTTCTGAGGCTACAAAATTTTCGTAGACGGAACCAAGATTAATGCTCGGCACATCATCAAGCACGGCAGAGGCATTATACTTGAAGAGCAGATCAGTAAGCAGACCGACATCGTTGAGATACAATTTGATGAGACTTTTTTTCATTGAATCTCTCAGCGGGAAGCGCGGATTTGATATGGAACTGACCTCCAACGCTATGCCGGAGTTGACAATATACTCAAACTCCTGCTCATAATCTGACATGGTTTTTCCTTTCTTTCCCGATATCTCATTGACCTTCACTCTCTTTTTCGTATTCTCCAGGTTCGATGGGATCAAGTCGTATATTTTTCGGATATGCAGCTTTCTCTCACTATCATATTGTGAACAGTCCTCCCTGTAAAGTTTGTATACTTCTTCCTGAACAGCACGTACCGACACCAGGTTATGCGTCCCGACAAAAGCATTGACAGCATCAGGCATACCACCTATGAGAAGATATTTCCTGAACAGATCCATCATATAAGAATGCGTATTCTCATCCAGAGACATCTTGGAGGCAAAGCTGTCAGAAAGATGGGCAACAGCCTCTTTTCCAACATTGTTGGCCCACAGGAATTCTTCAAAGTCCAAAGGGTACATCCTTTTTGTCATGATCCTTCCACCCGGCTTGGAAAGCGTCTCATTGAGTGCGATACCAAGCTGGGAGCCGCTTACGATGTAAGTAAACCTGTCATCATCCTTGAGGAATTTCAACATGGTCAAAAGTTCGGGATATGCCTGAATCTCATCGATGAACACCAAGGTGTCCTTCTTTTTGCCCATCCTGTCTCCCGCGGCAAGGCTTATTCGGAAATAGAAATCCTGAACATCTCTGATATTTTCAAAAATCTTCCTCCCCGTCTTGTCTTCATACATGTTGAGTTCGATATAATTAGGGAACAACAACTGGCCTTCATGCCGTATTATGAAAGACTTTCCGATCTGTCTGGCCCCGTCAATCACAAGAATCTTATTGGATTCCGACTTCAGATAGTCACGAATGACCTTTTGTATCTTCCTTTCAAGCATAATGACTTTTTCATGATTTTACTCATGCAAAATTATGACTTTTTCCGGAAAACAACAGAACATATTCATGACTTTTCCTCATCCGGCTCCCAGTCGAGAGGCTGGAACCAGGTGAACCAGCGGCCCCAGACGCGCGGCGGGTCGCTGTGGGCGTAGGAGAGGAACTGCTGGACATCCGGGCGGACCTGCCCGAGGCCGTCACCGCTCATACCGGCATTGATTATCCCCTTGCGAAGAGTCCCCTGGACTATGTCACCCTTGGTAAAATTGATCCCGTTCTCAGACTCCCAGACCCGGATGCGGCTGAGGTCGGAGTTGCGCCGCTCGGCGTGTATGGCCACGAATTTCCGGCTCTGCTGAATGTATTTGACATCAGTGTGATCAGGGTCATAAATGTCGCTCTTGTCAAGGGCCACTCCACGGAATTCGAGATGCGCAGGCCAGTTCTCATCACCTGCCGGAGCCGTAGAAACTCTGGTCGTGGTGCCCTGGCGGCCCTCGGCGGCGAGATAGTCGTTGTACGAATAATACAGGTAGACCACATCGTCCTTGACCACGATGCAAGGCTCACCGGCACCGAAGACCACTCCCTCATGCCCCGGCACAGGCTCATAGTCTATGACGGGCTGGGGGTCAGAGCCCCAACCGCTGCCGCTCCATTTCTCCCACGGGCCGGTCGGAGACTGCCCACGGG